>NZ_KV794898.1:9011-13110 GCF_001808875.1 Neisseria sp. HMSC064E01 | reverse complement strand
TATTGTACCATTTTGTTTTTAATTGACTATAATCCACTATAGTCCCGCTCATTCCCTCATTATGTGAAGTTTATTGGATAGAAAAAGGTCGTCTGAAAAACCGATTCGGATTTTCAGACGACCTTTGTTTGAATCGAAAGCTTGTTTATTCGATGACTTCTTCGGTTGTCGTGCTGCGGTAGGTAGAGCCGTTGAACGTCGGCACGGGCGGGGGCAGCAGGTTGTTGAGGGTTAGGGCTGCGGGGTTCAGGGTAGGGTAGCCACTGAAGGTTACGGTGTAGCCGCCGTTGGTTGTACTGTGGATTTTGGCATGTGCGCCTAATGGGAAGGTGCTTTTATTGGTAATGTGTCCGAAGGGGAAGCCTGTCAGGACGGGGACTTTGGCGGTGCGTGAGACGTGGTTGACGACAGCGGAGAAGTCGTAGCTTGAGTCGTACACATCGCGAATGGTGCCCATGCGGAAGTCGCCGAAGATGATGGCGCGTTGTTTTTGCAGGATGCCTGCAAGATAAAGCGTGTTCAACATGCGTTCGATGCGGTAGGGTTGTTCGCTGACGTCTTCGACGAACAGGATGCCGCCTTGGATGTCGGGCATATAGGGCGAGCCTGCGAGGGAGGCGAGAACGCTGAGGTTGCCACCCCATAAGGTACCTTCGACGTTGACGTTGGCACGTTGGATGGTGGGAACGTCGATAATGTTGACGTTGTTGGTGGTGCCGCGGATGAACGAATCCATGGTGAAGACGCTGGGTTCGGGTTTGCCGAATTCGCTGTAAACCATGGGGCCGGCGAAACTTACCATATTGCCTTTGGCGAGCAGGGCGAGTTGGACGGCGCAAACGTCGCTGAAGCCGAAGAACAAAGTACCGCGTTCGCGCATTCTGGCGCCGAGTGAGGCGAAGTCGATTTGCGGCAGGATGCGTGCCGCGCCGTAGCCGCCGCGCAAACCCATGAGGACTTTGGGTGTTTCAACGCGGCCGGTGGCGACCTCTTGGAAGTCGGCGGCACGTTGGGCGTCGGAGCCGGCGAAGCGTTGATAGCGCCGGCTGCCTGCTTGTTGGTTGGTCACGGTAAAACCTGCGTTATAGAGGCGGGTCAAGCCTGCGTTGACGCGGTTGGGGTCTTCGGCAAAGCCGGAAGGGGCGACGACGCGGAGGAGGTTGTCGCCGGAGCGTGGGGGATGGCTGGTTTTGGGCTGCACGGGTTGGGCTTTCGCTGTGTTGCCGGTTTGAGTGGACGGGGTAACGGTCGTGCCGGTGCCGCAGGCTTGCAGCAGTCCGGCTCCGGCTGCGGCGGAGCAGGCTCGGAGGAAATGGCGGCGGGAGGTTTGCCAGGTCATATGGTTTCCTTTGGTTGGGTTTCAGACGACCTTTTTGGCAGGGGTCGTCTGAAAATCGGTTGATATGCGGTATCCGATACGCCTATTGAGGTCGTCTGAATGTTACGCCAGCAGGGCTTTGACTTGTTCCGTCCAGTTGTCCGGCAGGGTCATGCCGTGTTCGCGGACGGGGGCTGCCCAAATCGGGGCGGGAAAGTTGGCATCGTTTTCAAAGCGGGCGATGACGTGCCAATGCAGATGGGGAACGACGTTGCCCAGGCTGGCAAGGTTGATTTTGGCGGGATGGAATACTTGGCGCATGGCGGCTTCGACTTTATACACCATTTCCATGATTTCGGCACGTTCGGTGGCTGAAAGGTCGGTCATCTCGGCGATGTGGTCGTTCCAGATGACGCGGCAGAATGCCGGGGCTGAGGCTTCGTTGTGGACGGCGATGACGCGCAGGTTTGGGGTTCGCAGCAAAATATCTTCGTTGTCGGCAGTGCAGATGGGGCAGGTCATGGGTTTTTCTTTCTCAGTCTGAATAGGAATCGGATGATTTCAATCAGGATTTTTAGAACGAGGTAAATGGCACTCAGAGATGTGAATGCGAAAAGCCACGGTTTAGGTATAAACCACCAAAATAAATAGGCGGGCGTGATTAAGTCGTCACATTCTTCGGCACTCTCAATGTGATCGCACAAGCCAAAGCGAAAAAAATCATAGACATCATGAAAGGGCGAATAGGCGAACATAAGCGCTCTGGGCGTCACACAAATCAATGCAATGATGGCAATCCAAAAGAATGGTTTGAGATGTTTGAGTGCAGTCATGGATGAAATGTTATAAAAATTTTGCCGCGCCCTGATTGGCAAGTTCGTCGGCTTTTTCGTTTTCAGGGTGTCCGGCGTGGCCTTTTACCCACGTCCAGCGGACTTCGTGCTGTTGAACCAAACTATCCAGCTCTTTCCATAAATCGTCGTTTTTCACCGGTTTTTTGGCGGCGGTTTTCCAGCCGTTTTTTTTCCAACCGTGTATCCAGCTTTCCATGCCGTTTTTGACGTATTGCGAGTCGGTACAGATGACGACTTGGCAGCGGCGTTTTAGGGATTTCAGGCCTTCGATGACGGCGGTCAGCTCCATGCGGTTGTTGGTGGTTTCCGCTTCGCCGCCGAACAGTTCTTTTTCATGTGCGCCGTAACGCATGAACACGCCCCAGCCGCCGGCGCCGGGATTGCCTTTGCATGCGCCGTCGGTGTAGAGATAGACGGGTTTGTCCATAAAATACCTTTGTGTGAAGAGCCATTATCATAACACAAGGCAGGAGGTCGTCTGAAAGCGGGGTTTGGGAATGGTTGGTTAAGCGGATGAATGGATGCCGCGCTGATTGGCGTTGCGCTTGTCGGCAATAGAAAACAGGTCGTCTGAAACGGTTTCAGACGACCTGTTTGGCTATGGGCGCGGTGTTAACTGCCTGCGCCGACGGTGTAAACCTTGCCGATGCTGTCGGGGTCTTGCAGAACGGCAGCAACAGCGGTGGCGAGTCCGTTTCGGCTCATGTAGTTTTTAGGGATGCCGTCGGGGTGGTCGGTCAGGATGTGGCGGTTGTCTTCGCTGTTGTCTAAGCCGCAGGGGCGGAGGATGGTCCAGTTCAGGCTGCTTTGTTTGAGGTAGATTTCGGCTTCGGTTTTGGCGCGGACGGCTTCGCCGAGGGCTTGTTTGAAGGGTTCGCTCATCATGTCCCATTGTTCGCCGCAGCCCATGCTGGTAATCAGGATGAAACGGGCTTGCGAGTTGGTGGCTTGGGCGGCGGCGATGATGTTGATGTTGCCCAGTGCGTCGCTGCGTATGCCTTGTTCGTTTTTGCCGCCGACGAAGCTGATGACGCTGTCGGGGCGGTATTGTGCGAACACTTTGTCGAGCGCATCGGCATCGAGCGCGTCGGCTACGGTCGTCTGAATGTGGTGTTCGCTGAAGAACGAATCTTCAGACGGCTTTCTTAATACGGCGACGGTGTCGGCGGGGTGGGTGAGCGTGCGGATGAATGCGCGGCCGGACGGGCCGTTGGCGCCGAAGATGAGTTGCATGGGGACTCCTTTGCGTGTCGGATGGTAAGGGGTTCAATAATTTGTCCACTTTGTTGTGGAAGAGTTGTGTGGGGTAAGGATTTTTGATTTTCAGACGACCTTGTTTGCATTTGAATGTTGTGTGGTCGTGGGCATAGCCCACGCTACGTTCCGACTATTGTTAAACTGAAACCCAAAAGCGTACCTCGCACGGTTCGTGCTTTGCCCTCTCCCTAACCCTCTCCCACGGGGAGAGGGGATGGGTTGGCGGGTAAACTCTAAGTGGCAGAAAAGCCCAAAACGGGGCTGTCGTAGCGTGGACTTCCCACGCGACTTTAACCCAAAGGTCGTCTGAAATCTGTATTTGGGTTTCGGTGAAACTTACTGCGTTCGTTTTAACTTCGTTGAAACTGCGTTTTCAGACGACCTTGTTGTGATTGATGCTGCGTGGTCGTGGGCATAGCCCACGCTACTTCTTTTGGGTTTTCTTTTGCGACAGAGTGGTGGTCGTCTGAAACGGGTAAAGCGGGTTTTATAACAACTGCCGTAGCGTGAGCTTTGTCTGCGGAATTGACTTACCGGTTTGGTGCTTTGCCCTCTCCCATCCCCTCTCCCACGAGGAGAGGGGATGGGGTGGCAGGGAAACTCCAAGTGGCAGAGAAGCCCAAAATGGTTGAATCTCAGTATCCTCAATCCCCTCTCCCCGTGGGAGAGG
>NZ_KV794898.1:0-8911 GCF_001808875.1 Neisseria sp. HMSC064E01 | reverse complement strand
CTCCCCGTGGGAGAGGGTTAGGGAGAGGGCGGTAAGCGCAAGCTTACTTTGGGCAAACACCAATCTTGCAGGCAGCCTGTCGAATTTCATCGGTTATTTACGATGCCGAAAGATGATTTCGTTTGTGCAGGAATGCGGCAATTTTTATCGGTTCCAGCCAAAGGTCGTCTGAAACCTGTTTAAGCTGCCTCAAACAGTTTTCTCATGGCTTCGATTTGGTGTTGTTTGAGTTCGCCTGCTTCGTCGCGGCCGACGAAGATTTTGAACATGGCGCCGCCGTTGCGGTTGATGAAGTTGAGCGAGCAGGTATCTTTGCCCATAAACGGGCGTTCCAAAAGGTAGATGGCGGCACAGTTTTCGTAATAGATATGACCGTGTACGCCGCCGTCGGTTTCGGGGTGGTCGAAGTTGTAGAAGCCGCGGCCGACTTTGCCGCCGGGCAGTTTGCCGGTTACTTCGACGATGGCGTCGGGGGTGTGGGCGATGAAGGTGACGGCTTCGTCCCAAGCGGCGACGGCTTGGAGGATTTCGACGATGCGGCTGCCTTCGGTTTGGCGGATGCAGTTTTCGGGCAGGCAGCGGATGACGTCCTCAAAGCTGCATTGGTTTTGCGCGGCGAGCATTTCGAGCACTTGGCCGGGGTTTTTTTCCAATGATTGGCGCAACATGATTTGTTGTTCGGATGAAAGTTTTTGCATGGTTTGATCCTTTTCTTGGGTCGGGAGGGTGAGCATGAGTTTGCGGATGAGGGTGGGCGACCAGTAGCGGCCGCTGGTGTTCAGGCGGATGAGGCCGTCTGAACCTTGTTCTTCAAAGAGCTGCATTGCCTGCCATTGGGCAATCAGTTTCTGCGCGACGGCGTTGCCGTCAAACAGCGAGGGATTCAGACGACCTGTTTCCATGTCGTGCTGCACTTGTCCGAGCAGGGTTTTGTTCGGGCTGTGGTTGCTCATGAAGGCGATGTTTTTTTCGCCTTTCGGGGTGGCGAGGTAGCTGTCCAAATCGCCCTGCACCTGATAGCTGAAGCCGCCGAAGTTGCCGCCTGCGCCGGAGCCGAACGCCCAGCAGGGAATGTTGGATTTGACCAAGGTGTTGTAGCGGTTGCGTTCGCCGCGGCCGGGATAGGCGAAATGGCTGTTGCTGACTTGGTTCCAGCCTTTTTGCGCCAGCGTTTCGACGGCGTAGGCGTATTGGTCGGCCTGAACGTCGAAACCGGGCGGGGCGGGAAATGCGCCTTTTTCCACCATGCGGTTGATGGGCAGCATGGGATAGAGGTTGAAGGCGTAGGTGTCGAGTCCGGACAAAGGCAGGGCGGTGGCGCGTTCGAGGTCGTTTTGCCAGACGGCGTCGGTTTGGTTGGGCAGGCCGAACATCAAATCGACAACGATGACGGCATTGATTTCACACAGTTTTTCCAGATAGGCAAAGGCTTCGTCGCCGCCGTGTTTGCGGCCGAGGCGGCGGCGGATGGCGGTGTCGAAGGTTTGCACGCCGATGGAAATGCGGTTGGCGCCCGCTTCGATGCAGGCTTGGGCTTTTTCGATGTCGAAATGGCTCATGCGGCCTTCGATGGTGAACTCGCAGTCGTCGGCAATCGGCAGGTATTGGTAACAGGCGCGGATGAGTCTGGCGAGGTCTTGAGTTTGCAGCGCGGTGGGCGTGCCGCCGCCGAAATAGACGGCGCGGATTTTGCCGTTGCCTTGGCGGATTTCGGCTTCCGCCGCCATTTCTTCGATGATTTTGTCGGTGTAAACGCTGCTGTAACTCTCTTTCCATGCGTTGCGGTAGAAGCCGCAGAAAACGCAGTGGTTGGCGCAGAAGGGAATGTGCAGATAGGCGAGCGCGTCGGAATCGGCGGCATGGGGGAGCTTCTGCCGCCAAATATTTTGCCATTGCGGACGGGGAATCGGTATGCCGCCCCATATCGGCATCAACGCCTGCCGTTCGGGAAAGGCTTTGGGCGCGGATTGGCGCGGTGTCCAAACAATCTGCTGTTCCATAGTTGATTAAAAATGATTATTAATCAGATTTGAAAATTAAATCACTAGCGATAGGTAGTGTCAAGGGGCGATAGTGAGGGGAAACAGAAAATGAAAAGTGTCGGCAAAGGGCTGGATTTAAGCTTAGTATTGGGTTGGATAGTTTGAGGTCGTCTGAAAAATCAAAGGCTTGATTTGCTGTTTGGCTTGGGTGTCAGGCATTCAACTCATGGCTCGTTTTCAGACGACCTCTTGGGTTCACGTCAAAACTTAAGCTGAACGCGGGCGGCGAAATTGCGTCCGGTTTCGGTGTACAAATCCATCACGCTTGAGCGGCTCATGCCGGCGACGTCTGCGTGTTGCCAGTATTTTTTGTTGCCGATATTGTAAATGTTCGCGCCGATTTCGACGTTTTTAGATGGCTTGTACCACGCGCCGACATCCCATACGCCGTAGCCCGGCGCTTGGAAAACGCTGTCGCTGCTGACGCGGCTGTGTTTTTTCGACCAGCGCAGGTTGGTATCGACGCCCCATTTTTCTTGCGCGTAGTCCACGCCCAAAACGCCGTTGAGCGGGTAGGCGGAATCCAGCGGCGTACCGTCTTGCTGCTTGCCGCGCATCCAAGCGATGCTGCCGGAGACTTGCCAGCCCGGCAGGAATTTGTAGGCGGCGGAGGCTTCGGCACCGTAGGTTTTGACCCTATCCAGATTTTGATATTGGTACTGGATAATCGGGCGGCCGCCTATGGAGGTAGTGCCGACTTCGGTGCGGTCGATGAAGTTTCGGTAACGGTTGTAGAACGCGGTAACTTGCGCGCGGGCGCGTTCGTTTTTGAACTTCATGCCCAATTCGAAGCTGTTGGAGCGTTCGGATTTAAGATTCGCATTCGGGATGACGGCATAGCCGTAGGTTGTGTTGGCAAACGCCATGGTCGCGCTGTCAAACGGCGGTGTGCGGAAGCCTTGTGAATAAGTGGCGAAACCGGTGAACTGCTCGCCCATCGGAACGCTCAGGCGCAGGCTGGGCGTGAGCGCGGAATCGTTGAAGCGGGTTGCTGTGCCGTCTGGGTTGGCGTTGAGATAGGCTTGGTCGGTTTCGGGGGTCAACCTGTCTTTTTCATAACGCAGGGCAGGGGTCAGGACGATGCCGTTGCCGAAGGTCAGGCTGTCTTGTGCGTACAGGCTGAGGGTTTTGCGTTTGCTGTCGGGGAAGGTTTTGTTCGGATAGGTGCTGCCCGCATAGGTTTTGCTGACGGCGCCGGTCAGGTTGTCCACGGTCAGGCTGTCGCGCGGACGGGCGGTTTCCGTATGTTTGTATTCGGCTCCGGCAACGACGGTTTGTTTGACCGCGCCGTCAAATTCCCATACGCCGCGTCCGGTCAGACCGCGTATGACTTGTTCGAAACCGTAATCGGAATAGCGGGTCGAGTTGCCCAGTTGGCGCGCGCCCATGCGGGTAATGCTGACATCGACGGCATCGTCTTCCGTGCGCAGTTTTTGCTGATAGGCGGTCAGGTTCGCTTCTTTCAGACGACCCTCGCCGGAGTAGCGGTAGCCCGCTTCAATGCGTTGGCGACGGATGCGGTCGCGGGCGTTGCTTTCCGAAGTCGCCACCGTTACCGGCCCGCGCGCTTGCGAACCCAAGCCGTTTGCCAACACGGTGTCGTTGGCGTGGTAATACTGTTCGTACAAGGTTTCAAAACGGTGGCGTTCGTTGCCGATACTGCCTTTCGCCAAAATATTGTAGGCATTGTTTTTCTGCGGATTGGTGGCGGTGCGCGAAGTCGAGTAGCTTTTGTCGCCGCCCATGTTTTCCGTTTCGTGTCCTTGGCGGCGCGTCAGCATCAGCAGACCTTCGGCGTTTTCATGGAAACCGGCGGCTGTCGCCGTTACGCCGTGGCTGCGGTCGCGGCTGCGGTAGCCGTGTTTCAAACCGAAATACCCGCGTTTGTCTGCATCGACAAAATCGCTCGGCGAAAGCGTGACCATGTTCACCACGCCGCCGAGCGCATCGCTGCCGTAGAGCGCGGAATAAGGGCCTTTGACAATATCGACCTGCTTGAGCGTGTCGCTTTCAACCATATCGCGTCCCGAAATCGCGCCGTTGGAACCGCCGCCTGCGTAGGATTCGGGAATGCGCACGCCGTCCACCATCATCAGGATGCGGTTGCCGTCTATGCCGCGGATATTGATGCCCGCATGACCGCGGCGGTTGTTATCAGACGGCACGCTGACGCCGGGTTCGTACAAAACCATGTCGTCCAAATTCTGCGCTGACGCTTGGTTTAAGGTCTTGCGCCCGATAACTGACACATTCGGCGCGGCTTTGTCCAACGTTTGCGCGTTGCGGTCGGCGGTAACCAAAACAGGAGCCAGCTCTACTTGCTGGGCAGGCTGAACATCCGCTGCATATAAATAATGTTGGGAAAACAATGCGCTTAAAGCGCAAACGACTGCCTTTTGTTTCATGAAACGTACCTGCAAATCAAATAATAATCGTTTCTATTTATATTGTAATTTTGAGGAATGTGCAAGTTTTGTGGCGAATATCGGGAATGGGGTAAGGTGGACGAGTGGTGTGGTAAGCGTGGATGGAAATAAAAAATAGCCGGCTTCCATCATGTACAAGAAGGCGGAAAACGTTTTTGAATAACACTGAATTTTCGATAAAAGTTTATGAACGGAATCGTTTGGGTGAGTTTCTGTTTGCGAGGAAAGGGCAGTAGGGCGTATGCTTTGTCCATATAATGTGGCTATGAAAAAAGGTCGTCTGAAACCCGTATTTCAGGTTTCAGACGACCTTTTGTCTGTATTCTCAGACGGATAGCTTACATTTGCTGTTGTGCCGCTTTGATGGCGTTTTGGTCGGGATTGATCAAAATCTCGACGCGGCGGTTTTGGGCACGGCCTTCGACTGTGGCGTTGGACGCGATAGGATGGCGCGAGCCGTAGCCGGCGGTGGTCAGGCGCGAGCCGTTCACGCCGCGCGATTGCAGGTAGTCGGCAACGGCAAGTGCGCGGTTGCGGGACAGCGGTTCGTTGATACCGTCGTTGCCGGTGTTGTCGGTATGACCGTTAATCGTCAAAGTCGTGTCGGGGTATTGCACCAGCGTTTCGGAGGCGGTCGCCAAAGCGTTGCGTGCGTGATCGCTCAATGCCGCGCTGCCTGTGGCGAAGGTAACGTTTTCAGGCATGACCAGCTTGATTTGGTTGCCTTGGCGTTCCACTTCGATGTTGGTGTTTTTCAGGTTCTCGCGCAGTTTTTTCTCTTGATAGTCCATGTAGCCGCCTACGCCCGCACCAATCGCGCCACATGCCAACGCGGAATTGCGCGCGCCTTTGCCGCCGTGGGTCAGTGCGCCTACGATGCCGCACACTGCCGCTCCGCCCAAGCCGTACATGGCGGTTTTGCTGGTGTTGCGTTGTCCGCTTACAGGGTCGGTTACGCAGCCGGTCAGAGCCAAAGGAATTGCCAATGCGGCAACGGTCAGGGATTTAAAGAGTTTCATTAAGATGTCCTTTCGACAACGACACAGGGGTCGTCTGAAAATCAGTTAGAAGAAGGGATGGCTCCCGCCATGATTCATATCGCCATGAATCCAATCATTGTCCGTTCAGTACCCGTGCATTTCAGGGATAACGCAAGGGGCAACTTGAATAAGATATTTTTATTCCAAACAATAGATTGGATTGGGATGAATAGGTCATCACGCAGGACTGTCTATTCGATTGGGTAAAAGAAAAGCGGTTTGGTTCACTGAAAACCGATAATTTGACTATGGCGGCATACGGATTTACTGCGATGCCGCTTTCCTTAACGCTGTTTCGCACGATGCCGCCGATACCATCCCGCCAGCGCAAATTTCACGCGCACTTTCACATCATAGCCCACAGACCCCGCGCCCAAGATGAACAAGATTGCCGATACTGGCAGCGCGAAATGGTGTCCGATTTTGTGGTAGCCCCAAGCACCCACGACGCCGCCCAGTAGGAATGCCCACATCAAACCGTTCAACAGCCACATCTTCGGTTTGTTCACATGCACATGAGGCAGGCGCGGATGGTGTTTTTTCGAATAATACAGCGCGCGCGAAAGCTCGATGCCCAAGTCGGTCGCCGTGCCGGTCATGTGTGTCGAACGGATGGCGCCGCCGGACAAAAGCGTCATCACCGTATTGTGCATCCCCATGATGAAACACAATAAAAACAACGCCAAAGACGGGAAAACCATATTCCCGCTTCCAATGTTCCATTGTGAAGTCGTCAGTCCGAACAAGCCGAATATCAGCAGATAAACCGCTTCCAGCCACATGGAAAACCCAAAGCTGCCGCGAAACCGCTTCTGTTGCGTCCACAAAACCACCCAGCCCGAATGCGCCGCACCGACCACAAAACACAACACGCTGATTAAAGCCACTGCCGCCGTTATCCATTCGCGTAGATAAACAGCGTCCGCCAGCAGCGACATCGAGCCGGTAACGTGTGACGTATAGCGTGCAAACGCAAAGAAACCGCCCGCATTGATCGCCCCCGCCAACATCGCCATGATATAGCCCAGCCTGCGGAAGCGCGCATCGGAAATATGGTGTTCGTGCAGATACGGCCTGTCCGCCTGCCAAAACGGCGGCGCATGCAGGCGCTCGTGCCGACGCTTGTGACGGTTGGTTGGGTGCTGTTGCCCGCTTGGTGTTTCTTCGTGATGATTTGCCGTCATATCAATCCCTTTTCAATTTTTCAGACGACCTCGATTTGATTGGATATGGGGCGATATTGTATCGCTAAGGGCTTCTTCAATGAATATGGCGAAATCATTATAGTGGATTAACTTTAAACCAGTACGGCGTTGCCTCGCCTTAAGCTCAAAGAGAACGATTCTCTAAGGTGCTGAAGCACCCAAGTGAATGGTTCCGTACTATCTGGATTTTGGGGAATTTTGCAAAGGTCTCTATCTGTACTATCTGCGGCTTCGTTCGCCTTGTCCTGATTTTTGTTAATCCACTATGAAACCGCTGCAACAATCACTTCTCCGGGCTGATCCTTAAATCCGCCGAGTGTGGCGCACATAAACCCAGAGTATGAGTGCAGCACGATTGTTTCAGAATCATTAAAAAAGGCAGGGCGAGATACGAGGTCGTCTGAAAATGGCTCTTCACTTTTCAGACGACCTCTTGCCAGGTGGTACGGTTTGTTTTGGCTAGACTTTGTCGGTTGAATATGGACGGTACGACAGGCTTCACAATTTTCCGTAAAAGGCGTACATTATCCCTATCCCTTGATATAAAAAGGAAAAATCATGTCTTCCATTCGAGCCCCCCTGATGTTGTGTATCGTGGCAACCCTGGCCGCCTGTGCCACTACGCCCGAACAAAAAGCCGCACGCGAACAAGCGCAAAGACGTTATGAACAGAATCTTCAAGTCAGTCTGGCTGCCGAATGCGATCCGGAGACTGCCAAACTGATGCGCAAACAGTTCGAGCAGGCGGAGCAAGTCGGCACGCCCAGTGCAGAACAAAAAGCCTTTCGTCTGAAATACATCGACAAAGTGTCCGACCCGATGTTCCAAGCCTGCTATAAGATGGCATGGCAAAATTATATTTCCCAACAACAGCTGCGCGAAGCACGCTATTACCGCTATTACGACGAGTGGGGATTCCCGTTTTACCGGCCGTATTACTGGTGGTAAGAAACGGCTTGATATGTGTGCAGCCTTGAGCCGATAGAGTGGGGCAATCGTAGAGAGCCGGCGCTAAGGCGGGTTGTTTGTGTTGTTGCAGTGTCCGTTTACCGAATCATGCACAAAGACAGCCGACGATGCAAAAAGGTCGTCTGAAAACCCGTTTTCAAGTTTTCAGACGACCTTTCGCTTTATACAACGTCTTTATTTCTTCGCTTTGCCTTTGCCCTTAGCAGGTTTGGCAGGTGCTTTGTTCAATTGAGCAGTAGCGGCTTGGTCCAATACGCAGGACTTAGTGATGATGTTGTCCACGACTTGGTTTTTGCCGTTGACAACAGTTTGTTGACGGATAGTCAGCATATTGCCGTCCACTTTGTCGATGTTGGCATAGTTGGCGCGGTTGGCAATCCATGCCACGCCTTCACCCCAGAAACCATTGACATCATTGCCGGTGCCGACGATGCGGGAAAGACCCGGAGTCAGCTGGCCTTGGTATTTCACTTGTGCGATCACAGGCTCATCACCTTGGAAGCCGTACATAACATTCAAAGGATCAGTACCGTTTGGTCCGCATTTGTAAGCCACTTCCTTGGTACGTTCAATATTATTGACTTCCATGGTTTTAGGCGTTTCAGGTGCGGGAGCGGATTGTTGCGCAGTAGGAGTCGGAGCAGTTTCCGGTTTAGATTTAGAGCCGGAGCTGCCGCATGCAGACAGCGCGGTAGCGATAAGAACGGCGGGAACGATTAATTTCAGATTGGATTTCATCAATTTACTCCGGATTTAGTCTATCGGGGTCAGCATAGGCTGACAGAAAGCCCTACCTTAACAGAGAAAAGAAGGCTTGTCTCGTCCATATATGAAAATACGATACTCATTATCAATAAAGTGGCATTTGTTCTTTTGAAAACAGTGGATTTGATTTACGCAAAGCTACTTGAAATTAAGTAAAGATATATCACGGATAGGCAAAATGCCGATTTTGACGATAGGGCGGATTAAGATTGTGCGCGGCAAAGTAGGGTGGAGAGGTGGCGAATGAGCTTTAAATTGGGGCTATGGTGCGTTAAGTTTCGACCAAGACAGCATTACTTTTCTTCGGTGTAAAAGGAGAGATTCTTTGGGTGGCTAAAGTGACAGGTCGTCTGTACTGCCTGCGACTTCGTTGCCTTGTCTGATTTAAAACGTAATGCTCAATACTTTATTACCAAACCTTAGTCATAAATAGAGACCTTTGCAAAAAAGCCCTTCCCTCGACA
>NZ_KV794897.1:0-1252 GCF_001808875.1 Neisseria sp. HMSC064E01 | reverse complement strand
TGGCAATCTTGTTGCCGCCGTTGTTCAGACCGGCAGTAGTCAGAGACACTTGGCTTGGCGAACCGTCCGCACCGATCTTCAGACCTTCTCCGCTCAGTACGCTGTTGCCGGAGATGAAGCTGTCGGCGAGTACGGTAGTAGCAGAAACAGTGCCGAATTCGACGTCGTCTGAAGTCTCAATCGTCAGCTCTTTACCGCTGCGTTTCACTCGGATGTTCTTACCTTGTTTCACGGTCACGGTGTCGCCTGCAGCAATTTTTTCGCTGTCGGCTTCGTCGTTGGCTTTCAAGTTCCAGCCTTTACCTACGGTCTCTTTAACTGCTGCAATCGCGTCGTGAACATTGTCTTTGCCTGTACCGCCGATGTTGGCAGTGGATACATTGCCGTTCTCGTTCTTGGCTTCTCCGCCCAAGATGGTTTTCAGGTTCACTTGGGTTGCATCCAGCTGGGCTTCGGTCGCGGCTTTGTTCGATCCTGCCAATGGGGCGCTGCCCAAGGTGGTGTTGGTCAGTCCGCTGACAATGCCTTCTTTACCGTCAATCACTACCGGTTTACCGCCGTTCGCTGCGTCTTTGCCGATGGTGACTTTCTCGGCCAGGCTGAAGTCGATCGCTTTGCCTGTACCGCTTGTGGTAACGATGTTCTTGTCTTTGCTTGTGTACTTGACGGTATCGCCCAAGTTCACTTTTTCAGACGACCCGTTGTCTGCAACGATGTTCAGACCTTTGCCGACTTCTTCGCCCACTTTATCCAAAGCGTCTTGAACCGTGCCGACGGCGTCATGTTTCGTACCGTCTGCTTTGGTTACGGTAAAGACAGGAGCTTCAATCGCACCAGTAGTCTGGTTAATGCTGCTATTCAACGCTTTAGCAATCGGGTTCAGCTGGCTGACGTTAACCGCATCAGTGTCTGCCGTACCTTCGGCCACATTGGCAATCTTGTTGCCGCCGTTGTTCAGTCCGGCAGTAGTCAGAGACACTTGGTTCGGAGAATTATCCGCACCGATCTTCAGACCGTCAGTATTCAAGACACTGTTGCCCGCGATAACGCTTTCAGCAACCACGCTGGTCGCTTCTACCGAATCAGCTTTGACATGAGCAAATTCAACGTTGTCTTCAGTCTCAACCGTCAGATCTTTACCGCTGCGTTTCACTCGAATGTTCTTACCTTGTTTCACGGTCACGGTGTCGCCTGCAGCGATTTTCTCGCTGTCGGTCTCGTCGTTCGCTTGCAGGTTCCAGCCTTTCTCGGC
>NZ_KV794896.1:693-2932 GCF_001808875.1 Neisseria sp. HMSC064E01 | reverse complement strand
TTGCCTATCGAAGACGTATTCTCTATCTCCGGCCGTGGTACTGTAGTAACCGGTCGTGTAGAGCGCGGTATCATCCACGTTGGTGACGAGATTGAAATCGTAGGTCTGAAAGAAACCCAAAAAACCACTTGTACCGGTGTTGAAATGTTCCGCAAACTGCTGGACGAAGGTCAAGCCGGTGACAACGTAGGCGTATTGCTGCGCGGTACCAAACGCGAAGAAGTGGAACGCGGTCAAGTATTGGCTAAACCGGGTACCATCACTCCTCACACCAAATTCAAAGCAGAAGTGTACGTATTGAGCAAAGAAGAGGGTGGTCGTCATACTCCGTTCTTCGCTAACTACCGTCCACAATTCTACTTCCGTACTACTGACGTAACCGGCGCGGTTACTTTGGAAGAAGGTGTAGAAATGGTTATGCCTGGTGAGAACGTAGCGATCACAGTAGAACTGATTGCACCGATCGCTATGGAAGAAGGTCTGCGCTTTGCGATTCGCGAAGGTGGTCGTACCGTAGGTGCAGGCGTGGTTTCTTCTATCATCGCTTAATTGAAGGATATTGATAAATGGCAAACCAAAAAATCCGTATCCGCCTGAAAGCTTATGATTACAGCCTGATCGACCGTTCTGCTCAAGAAATTGTTGAAACTGCAAAACGTACCGGTGCCGTTGTAAAAGGTCCGATTCCGTTGCCGACTAAAATCGAGCGTTTCAACATTCTGCGTTCTCCACACGTGAACAAAACTTCTCGTGAACAATTGGAAATCCGCACCCACTTGCGCCTGATGGATATCGTGGACTGGACTGACAAAACTACCGATGCACTGATGAAACTGGACTTGCCAGCCGGTGTTGATGTAGAAATTAAAGTTCAATAATCGTTGCTTTTGATAGAAAGCCGAATGGTTTATCCGTTCGGCTTTTTATTTTTTAACCCATTGAAGCATTTATGGTGGATTCAAATAGAAATAGGGCATTCTGTTGATTGGTATTTTGCACAATCGAGACTTCATCGATGGAATTGAGTTTTTGAATTTTATTAGGTCTTGCTTACTGTTAAAGATCGATATGTGCATCATTGGAAATCGGTTTGTATTTGTATGGGGAGCCGGTGTTCCGGTGTGAGATAAATAATTCTTTGAACACTTTCCGTGGGTAAAGCCTACGCGACGTTTTCTCCCTTTATTCAGGACAAAGGTTGTCTGAAAGCATAGGTGCAGCAGGTCAAAGAAACCATGTTGAGGTCGTCTGAAAACAGATGATTGGCGAAATTCATTTGAGCTTTTGCGAAACCTATATTGAAGTACGGCAAATTTTGATGGGTTATTGCGATTCGGCCAACTCTTGTCCAAAGGATGCAATAAGCTGGCGGTAAATTTGATAAGCTGATAAACGGTTGCGATTTTGGTATTTTCATCCTCTTTTGCGGAGGAGAGGAATAGGGAAAATACGGAAATAGCGGAAATATAGTGGATTAACTTTAAACCAGTACGGCGCTGCCTCGCCTTTCCGTACTATCTGGATTTTGGGGAATTTTGCAAAGGTCTCTATCTGTACTATCTGCGGCTTCGTCGCCTTGTCCTGATTTAAATTTAATCCACTATAAAATGAAACGGCTTTGCAGCAAGTTTATTGATACAAAAAGGTCGTCTGAAATCCGATTTTCGTTTTCAGACGACCTTTTTAGTGTGTCAAGGGGTTATTTTGGCTCTTGCGGTACATAACCTTGAACGGCATCTGCGCCGTCGCCGAAGAAATACTGCTCCATTTGTTGTGCCAGATATTCGCGCGCACGTGGGTCGGCGAGGCTCAAACGGTTTTCGTTAATCAGCATGGTTTGATGGCGTGTCCACGCATTCCAAGCTTCTTGGGATACATTTTCAAAAATGCGCTTGCCCAATTCGTTGGGCAGCGGTGGGAATTTCATACCTTCGGCTTCTTTGCCGAGTTTGACGCAGTGAACCATACGGGTCATGGCGGTTTTCCTTCAAAAACGGGGTTTCAGACGAGGCATATTTTAACGTATCGGCTGACGTTCGGAAAGGCGGGGATGGGCTTACCACATTGCCTTTCTACGCAAAGGCTCGTTATGGTCGCCTTTGACCAGCTCCCAAATGGTCAGGCCCATTTGGGGTCCGAGAAGTGCTTTTTGTGTCCGTACTCCTTCTCCTTCAGGGAAAATTTCGCCTTTATTGAAATGGCGGGTCTCACCGTCAAAGCTGGTGATTTTCCACATACC
>NZ_KV794896.1:0-593 GCF_001808875.1 Neisseria sp. HMSC064E01 | reverse complement strand
TAATACATCTGTTCGCGGGTAATGCCGCCCATATTTTCGCGCGGATATTTTTCGCGTATCGGTTCTAAAGCTCGGTTTAGCGCAATGTAGTCCAAGGGTAAATCTTCGCGGATATCCCCTGTTTCGGGCAGGCTGCCGATTTTAAAAACCTTGATACCGGCAAAGTCGCGCAGAGTAATATCGGGATGATTTGCCAAAACAGACTCTATCCTGCCTGCCGGAAGCTGTCGGTAAAGTTCCCTACCGACCAGTGTGTACCAACTGATACTGCGTATGTTGTATCTATAAAACGTTGACAGATAATCGGTCGTGACCGGAATCAGCCCCAAATTTTCGCGGCAAACCCCGTATTCATACGGCGCACCGTCGTAATAATTATGCGGTGGAATTGCTGCCAGTCCGATATAACCGTGGAAAACATCCAGCTTCTCTGAAATCTTACCGACAAATTCATCCAGCTTTGCCAAATCTTGGGGAGAAGACAAAATTTCCAGTGGCAGATTAAAAAGCAGGGTGCCTAACGGCATATACGGCTCATTTGCCAAACCTGCAGCAATAGAGGTGATATTGAAATAATAGGATGCACTGGTATT
>NZ_KV794895.1:0-367 GCF_001808875.1 Neisseria sp. HMSC064E01 | reverse complement strand
GTGATATTGAAATAATAGGATGCACTGGTATTTGCATGCTCGCTTTGCATTCCCCACTCGATTTTAGGCGGATTTTCCTCCCGACTATCCAGCCAACGGTAGATTTTATCGCGTTCTTTCAGATATGATTTTTCGGTCAGTTTGACTTCCTTAATATCCCTATGACCTTTTTCGTGCCAAGCTATTGTCAGCTTGTCTTTCGCCCATTCGTAATAGAAATCCATCAAACCGGTTAAGGCATCGGCGACATCATCGCGGGTATTGAAATAGACCACGCCGCGTATGCCCAGTTGCAACAGGGTAAAGCCATGTTCGTTGTAGCGTTTGGTGCGGTCGGCGGTGTAGCGGATGGCGGCGAGTTGCTTTT
>NZ_KV794894.1:30482-41311 GCF_001808875.1 Neisseria sp. HMSC064E01 | reverse complement strand
GCTAAGGCGAGGCAACGCCGTAATGGTTTAAAGTTAATCCACTATATCGAAAGACACCTGCAAACCATAGCAGGCTGGATAGGCAGCACCAAAAAAGGAGAAAACCATGAATCTTGGAACGACCCACAAGGCAATCAGTGAGCGGGTTGTAGCAGCTTTGCTCGCTACTCTTTTGCTCGCTCTGATCTCATTAACAGTTCATGCTTCAGACGACGAGGAGAAAATCATGCCGCAGGAAGTCACTTTACAATTGGGTAAAAAAGGGCCGGCAAGTTTCAAACAGGCAGGGGCGGTTGCAGATCACCATACCGCAGGAGAACTGGTCGGCTTTTTAGATTTACAATGGCCGTCGAAACAATTGGGAGCCGTCACCATCCGCCACAGTGGCCATGACCTGACTATCCCGCATACTTTTACCGCCATGGGATCGGTAGGTTCCGAACCTGAGGGAGAGGGAGTAACTGATATTGTTTTAAACAGCGGCATCAGTGCCAGCGAACTTATCCGCCATCGTGAAGCCTATGATTTATGGGTTAAGCTGATGAAGCGGATACAGGACAGTGGTTGGCAACGTTATATTTATTTATCCAGTCCTCGGCTGACAGATAAAGATGCCATCAGATATTTCCAAGATGAAGAAAATTTTGGCTTGGGTAATATTACCGATCCCGGTGTAGTTCCCGATTTTAATACATGGTATAGCGTGATAATACAACGAGCCATTTTTGCAGATTTTTATTTAGATGGTATTGAAATGAGTCTTACATTTGATCGAACCGTCAGAGACCAAGAAGATTTAGATCAAATTAATAAAACATTGAGTTTTAAAGAATGGGGACAGTATATGATGCGGATTGAATTTAAGACCGCGCGCTACAGCACCCGAAATGACATATACCACACATTTATCCCTGACGGTTATGGCATCGATAAACTTCAAGAAGAAATGGATAAAATAAGCTCCAGCCTGCCGGAATACTGGCAACGCTACCGTGACATCGAATTGGCGAATCGCAAAAAAAAGGAAGCCATGCTGGTTAACAAGGGGTATAAAATCGATGAGGGCTATCAGGATCCTGATTTACTACCTTATTTACAGAAAGAACCCAAGTTTTAAAGGGTTAAGACCTTTGCAAAATTCCCCAAAATCCCCAAAATTCCCACCAAGACATTTAGGGGATTTTGGGGAATTTTGCAAAGGTCTCAATAAAATTAGTGTTATGCTGGGTTAGGTGTGAAAGTGGACGTAGTTAGAGAGTAATAGGCAAAGTAGTGGTTGTCAGCATACCCAAACATAGTAGTAGTAAGATTTATACAAGTGTGGCAAAACCGCTTAAGATAAAGTTTTTTAGAATTTTTTGAATTTGGAACCAATAAATTTCATGACAAAAAAAATTAAACTATACTTCCTTGCACTATTTATTTTTATTATTTATATATGCTTATTAAGTGCATTTAAAATTAAAAAGGTAAAAATAACATCAATTACTGATCCCCAATTCATTTACGTAATAATTGATCATGATGATCGAGATATGATATTTGATCTTAGTATAGGTTTTTATGATGATGGAGCAGTATTGGAAGATATAAATATTTACTGTGCAGGTAGTGAGGAAGAAAAAAAATGTTATTCAGAAATAGAAAATGTAATCAATAAAAAATCAGGTATGCAATTTATTGGAAATAATACTTTAATTTTTGATAGAAATAAATATAGGAATGGTACAGTTTCTATTGCTATAAGGACTACTAGTACTAGAAGGGAAAGTAAGTTTTATTCTTTTTGCTTTGATAGTAATGATAAATTTATTTATGACGATGAGACTAAGCATGAAAATATCGAATTTTTAAGGGTTTGCAATAGAAATTATCCCTTTTAAAATCTGGAAAACTTTATAAAAATCCATTTTAGGGAGTTTAGCAAACGTAAGTTAGGTTAAAAACCCAACTTTGAAAAAGGTCGTCTGAAAAACTTTCAGACGACCTTTTTGTTTATTTAGGATCGCAGCGGAAATGGTAGGCGCAGATTTCGAAGCCGTTTTTGAAATACAGGCGGTGCGCATCGACGCGGTCGTGGTTGACGTGGACGTTGAGGTGGATTTTGGTCACACCTGTTTCCGCGCCGATTTTGCGGACTTCTGCCAAAAGGCGGGAGGCGTAGCCTTTGCGGCGGCTTTGCGGCAGGGTAACGATGTCGTCGATGTGGATATGGCAGCCGCTGGCGAGGTTGCAGGCTTCGCGGAAGCCGCAGACGGCGACGGCGTTGTGTTTGCCTTCTTCAAAAATGCCTAAGAGGCGGTAGCCGGCGGGGCGTTGGATGGTGTTGATTTGTTCGGTGAATTTGCTGATGTCGGTCAATGCGGAACGCAGGACGCTTAGGGCGGCGAAGGCGGTGGATGTGTCTTCGGGCGGGATTTCGCGCAAAATGTATTCGGCGGCGACGGCTTCGGCCTGTGCTTTTTCGGCGGCGTGTTTTTCTTCGATGGCTTGTGCCAGCAGGACGCGTTCGGCTGGCTCGCCTTGTGCTTTGTCTTCCTGTTCTTTCAAAAGCTCTTTGCAGTCGATGATGCGCAGGTCGTTGTCGGCGGCAAAGTCCATCAGGAAACGGAACATCTGCGGATTGTCTTCTTCGAGTTTTTTATCAACGGCGACGCAGCGGACGTTGTCCACCAGCATGGGGCGCACCCAGTTGGAGTAGGACAGCCGATTGTCTTTGGTGAATGAGGACAATATGCCGCACAAGCGTTCTGCCCAGTCGCTGGGACGGAAAATCTTACCTTTGTTGGTTGTGCCGTGGATCACGACTTCGTAGGGATTGCAGACTAACATGGCGGTTTCCTGTGTAGAGTTTGAAATTAGGGTGAAACCTTTCAAAAACTGCTGTAGCGTCTTTGTTTTTTATTGATTTCACGAAGGAATATACTTTGCGATTATACCCTACTGTCCGTGCTTCGTGGCATTCGGGGGCGGCGTTGGTTTTTCAAAAATGACAAGGGGTCGTCTGAAAATGGAATGCCAAGTTTCAGACGACCTTTGAATCATGTCGGCATCTTGCTTTTGCATACTCGAAATCCGCCGTCTGTTTTGTTGTCATGACGTTATGATTCATGTACATTCCTGCCTGCTCTGATAACCCGTTCCAAAGAAACCACCATGAACATACAAAAATATACCGCTGCCCTCCTGCTCGCCGCCGCATTCACCGCTGCACAAGCCGAACCGCAAGAAGCCTCCTTCCAAGACCAATGCGCCCTGGTCGGACTGATGGCCCAAACCGCCATGGGCGAACGTTTGTCCGGTACGGGCGTCGGACAAACCGTTGAGAAGATGAACGAACGCTTTATGGTTGTTGCCAAAAACGATTACAGCCGCTCCTTCATTCAAGGGCTAACCGAACGCGTGGCGCAAGAAATCTACCACTTTCCGCAATCGGCTTTGAACGCCGTCCCCAAATCCGACTACGCCATCTTCGCCCGAGATACGGGCAAGGCGGAATATCAGCTTTGTATGAAAGCCCTGACGGGCAAAACCGAATAAAGCAGGTCGTCTGAAAAGGATGAAACCCCATTTTTCAGACGACCCTTTTTCACGAAAATCCGAAACCCCGCCCCGTCAAATATGCGATAATACCGCCACCCCAAACCGATTTCAGACGACCCATGCGCCTCAACGCCCGCCCCGCCCGTTTTGCCCGTACCGCACGCCGCGGCGCGTCGGTCGTTGTTTCGTAAAACCCCGCTTTTGCGGGGTTTTTGCCGAATTGAAGAAAGGAAGCCGAATGCCCAACCCGCTTTACCGACAACACGTCATTTCCATTTCCGACCTGACGACCGAACAGCTCGAGCTGCTCCTGCAAACCGCCCTCAAGCTCAAAGCCGACCCGCGCGACGACCTGCTCGAAGGCAAACTCATCGGCTCATGTTTTTTCGAACCCTCCACCCGCACGCGCCTGTCGTTTGAAACCGCCGTACAACGCTTGGGCGGCAAAGTCATCGGCTTTGCCGACGGCGCGAACACCAGCGCGAAAAAAGGCGAAACCCTCGCCGACACTGCCCGCATCATCTCCAGCTACACCGACGCCATCATCCAACGCCATCCCAAAGACGGCGCTGCGCGCGTGTCCGCCGAGTTTTCCAAAGTCCCCGTCATCAACGCCGGCGACGGCACCAACCAACACCCCAGCCAAACCCTGCTCGACCTCGTAACCATTTACGAAACCCAAGGTCGTCTGAACAAACTCAAAATCGCCATGGCGGGCGATCTCAAATACGGGCGCACCGTCCATTCCCTCTGCCAAGCCCTCAAACGCTGGGACTGCGAATTCGCCTTCGTCTCCCCGCCCAGCCTCGCCATGCCCGAATACATCACCGAAGAACTCGAAGCCGCAGGCTGCCGCTACCAAATCCTGCCCGACCTCGAAGCCGCCGTCGAATGGGCGGACATCCTGTACATGACCCGCGTCCAACGCGAACGCTTCGACGAACAAGAGTTCGCCAAAATCCAAGGCAAATTCAACCTCAACGCCGCCATGCTCGCCAACGCCCGCCCCAACCTGCGTGTGTTGCATCCCCTGCCGCGCGTTGACGAAATCGACCCCGACGTCGATGCCACGCCGCACGCCTACTATTTCGAGCAGGCGACCAACGGCGTTTACGCCCGCATGGCGATTTTATCGCTGGTGTTGAACGAAGAAGTATAAGGAGCAAATATGGAAACCCCTAAACTCAGCGTCGAAGCCATCGAAAAAGGCACCGTCATCGACCACATCCCCGCCGGCAAAGGCCTGATTATCCTGCGCCAATTCAAACTGCTGCACTACGGCAGCGCCGTCACCGTCGGCTTCAACCTGCCCAGCAAAACCCAAGGCAGCAAAGACATCATCAAAATCACCGGCGTCTGGCTGGACGACAACGCCGCCAACCGCCTCGCCCTCTTCGCCCCCGAAGCCGTCGTCAACACCATCGACCACTTCAAAGTCATCAACAAACGCCGGCTCACCCTGCCTGACGAAATCGCCGAAGTGTTCCGCTGCCCGAATACCAACTGCGCCAGCCACGGCGAGCCGGTGAAAAGCCACTTCTACGTCCGCAAACAAAGCGGTCAAACCAAGCTCAAATGCCACTACTGCGAAAAAACCTTCAGCCGCGATTCTGTGACGGAGGCTTAGTTCGGGATAATCAGAACAGATTCGGCTACCGCCCCATCGCCCCTGCCGATACCGTTCTGATAAGGAAACAATCATGAAACACCAGCAAATCTTGGACAAACTGGCCGCCCGTTTCCTCGTACAGGCCTTGGACGAAAGTTTTGCCCGCGCCATGACTTGGGGCATCACAGCGAAAGAGTTTTCGCTTGATCTGCAAAACCAGATATGGCAAAAAATCCTCAGTCGGTGGGATTGCGTGTTACAGGAAGAAGATAAAAAAGAAGTCAGTGCGGCATACAAACAGAAAACCATCCTCGCCATGGCCATTATCGCCCATAAATACGGCTTGAATATCGATGCCATCCTTCCTCAAGCCTTGGCCGCAATAGATGCTTTAAATGCCGCAGTCGAGCTTTCCGACGATTTCGAACGCCGGTCGCCGCAAATCAAAGCATTTTTGCAAACGCCTCCGCAGCCGCTTAAACGCCGTCCAGCCATGCCTGACAATATTACTTTTTTCCGCCCGCAAGACGTCGTCTCTATTCAGTATCAGAAACGGTTTTACGCTGCCTATGTCCACTGCGACACCGGCATCAACGAATGCCCCGTCATAGAGTTTTACGACGGCGTGTTCGACCATGTGCCGAGCTTGGAAGAAATACAGAAACTGCCTGCCCGCGGCGCACATTATCAAGACGGCAAAGTTCGGATTTCCCGCTATGCCGTGGCGCAAATGAAATATCTGCCTGACCCTGCAAATCAGGTCAAACTGATTGCGGCGGCCGTTGCCCAACCACCCTCGGGCAAGCATCTGAAAGCATCGGTAGGTGTTTATATGAACTGACGGATATTTTTACTTTGCAAAAAGCCCTGGAATATTTGTTTCGGACAACCTGAACCCGAATCGGATTTTGAGTTGGACAAACCGTACAAGGCATATACTGAAAAGGTCGTCTGAAAACTTGAAAATCAGGTTTTCAGACGACCTTTTTATAGTGAAGAAGGAATTAGCTACGCGAACTCTCATGCCATGTATCCGAAATTCTATCCACAACATCCTCAACAGACGAAGAAAAGGCTTAAAGAGGTCGTCTGAAAACCCATTTCAGGATTTTCAGACGACCTCTTTCGTTATCAAGAGTGGCACAAAGCCATCTGCCTTTTAAAACGTAAACCCGGTTTCCAATTCATCATCGCCGACCAGCTCAACCAACAGCGCGTAAAGCGGTGCAAGCTCGGTGTAGCGGCGGGAGGTGCGGCGCAGGTAGTTGAGGAAGCGTGGAATTTCGGGGCGGTATTTGTCTTTGCCGTCTCGGTAGTACAGGCGGGCGAAGATGCCGGCGACTTTCAGATGGCGTTGTACGCCCATCCATTCAAACCAGCGGTAAAACTCGTCAAACGCTGCGGGTACGGGCAATCCGGCGGCGCGGGCTTTTTCCCAGTAACGGATGACCAAGTCCAAGACGAATTCTTCTTCCCATTCGATGAAGGCATCGCGCAGGAGGGAAACCAAGTCGTAGGAAATCGGGCCGTAGAGTGCGTCTTGGAAGTCGAGTACGCCGGGGCGGCCCGGAGTGAGCATGAGGTTGCGGACGATGAAGTCGCGGTGGACGTACACCTGCGGCTGGGCAAGCAGCGGCGGCAACAGGGTGTCTACGGTTTGCTGCCAAAGCTGGCGTTGTTTAAAGTTGAGTTCGCGTCCGAGTTCTTTAGCGACGAACCATTCGGGGAACAGGTTGATTTCGCGCAGCATGATGTCGCGGTCGTATTCGGGCAATTCGCCCGCGCGGCTGGCTTTTTGCAGCTCGACCAGTTCGTCTATGGCTTCAAGCAGCAGGACTTTGTGTGCATCTGCGCTTTGTTCTTGCTGCATGGCGGTCAGGAAAGTGGTGCTGCCCAAGTCGTTGAGCACCATAAATCCTTGTGCTTCGTCCACATGCAATACTTGGGGAACGTTAAGCATATTGAAAAGTTTTTGCACTTTTAGGTAAGGAGCGACGCTCATTTTATCGGGCGGCGCGTCCATGCAGATGACGGTCTTGCCGTCGGCAAAAGTAGCGCGGAAGTAGCGTCGGAAGTCGGCATCGGCGGCGGCGAAGCTCAATTCGAAGTTTTGTTCGGGATAGACGGCGCGAAGCCAATTTTGTAATTCGGTTTGTCGTTGCATAGCGGTGTCGCGGATTTTCAGGTTAAAATAACCGCTATTCTAACTGGCAAACCGATTTAAGGGGCGATTTTGGCTCGTTTATTTTCACTCAAACCATTGGTTTTGGCGTTAAGCGTCGGCTTCGGCGCGGGAGGGGCATATGCGCAAAATGCATCTTTGCCGCAACCTGCCGATTACGAGCCGGTAAAGACCACCCCGCCTGCGGTTCAAAGCGTGGAGAACCATCGTCCGACCGATCAGGATAAATTGTCCTTGGGCGATACCTGCCTGTTTTGCCAGCATCAGGCTTCAGAAGCAAACAAGCAGCCTGAAATCAAACCCAGCGGCGAAGAAGCCCTGCCGCAGGATTACACCCGCGTGATTGCGGATAGGGTTGCCGGACAGTCAAAAGTCGCCGTTCGCGCCGAAGGCGATGTCATCATTGAGCGCAATCAGGAAGTATTGAACGCCGACTGGGCGGATTATGACCAAACCAGCGATACTGTCAGGGCGGGCGACCGCTTTAAACTGCATCAAGACGGTTCGACCGTCAGCGGCGATACTTTGGTGTACAACCTGAAAGACAATACCGGCTCGAGCGAATATGTCCGCGTCGATGCCGAAAAAGACGGCCGCCGCCTCCAGAGCGTCAGCGAAAAGGCGGAAATGAAAGGCAAAGGGCTGTACAAGCTCATCAATACCAAATTCAATACCTGCTCGCCCGGTGATGCGAGTTGGTACATCAAAGCGAAAAGCATCGAAACCGATCAGGAAACGGGCATAGGCGTGGCAAAAGACGCGTCGCTGGTGTTCGGCGGCGTTCCGGTGCTTTATACGCCTTGGGCCGATTTCCCGCTCAACGGCCATCGCAAGAGCGGTCTGCTGGTTCCGACCTTAGCAACCGGTTCGGACGGTTTGGAACTCGCCCTCCCTTATTACTTCAACCTCGCCCCCAACTTGGACGCCACCTTCCGCCCCGGCATCATCAGTTCCCGCGGCGTGCAGCTTGGCGGACAGGTTCGCTATCTAGAGCCGAAATTTAACGGCGTCATTGACGGCGATTGGATGCCGCACGATAAAAAACGCCACGAAAACAACCGCTATCAAATCAAGTTTGACCATAACCACCAACTGATCGACAAACTCAGCGGCGGCATCAGCTTCAATCAGGTTTCAGACGACAATTACTACCGCGACTTCTACGGACGCGAAGACATTGCCAGCAACGTCAACCTCAACCGCCAACTGTGGCTGAACTACGGCGACAATATCTGGGGCGGCTCTTTTGACGGCGCGCTGAACGTACAGAAATACCAAACCCTTGCCAACCAAAACGGTTACAAAGACGAACCTTACGCCATCATGCCGCGCCTGACCGGACGTTGGCAGAAAACCATGGGCAAGGCGAATATCAACGTATTCAGCCAGTTCACCCGTTTCGTACACGACAGCAAACAAGACGGCAGCCGTACCGTGCTGTATCCCAGCGTCCGTTGGGATTTCAACAACCAATGGGGCTATATCCGTCCGAAAATCGGCGTACACGCGACTTATTACGACTTAGGCTCGTTCGGCAACCAATCCGGCCGCCGCGTCAGCCGCGTATTGCCGATATTCAACGTCGATACCGGCATGACCTTCGAGCGCAACGCCAATTTGTTCGGCAACGCCTATCTGCAAACCCTAGAACCGCGCCTGTTCTACAACTACATCCCGACCAAGTCGCAAAACGATTTACCCAATTTCGACACCTCGGAAAACAGCTTCTCTTATAACCAGCTTTTCCGTGAAAACCTGTACGTCGGTAACGACCGAATCAACTCCGCCAACAGCCTGACCGCCGCCGCGCAAACCCGATTCCTCAATCCGAACAACGGTGCCGAGCTGTTCCGTGCCGGTATCGGACAGAAGTTTTATTTCAAAAACGACAAGGTGTTGCTGGACGGCAGCGTCGGCCGTTACGAACGCAGCCAATCCGACTGGGTCGGCTTTGCGAACGGCAAACTGAGCAACAGCATCCACGCCGGATTCGATGTCCACTACAACCAAAACGAAAGCCGCGCCGAAAGCTACGCCGCGACCATCCGCTACAATCCCGAGCCGGGCAAAGTATTGAGCGCGCGTTACAAATACGGGCGCAACGAACGCATTTACCTGCAATCCGACGGCAACTATTTCTACGATAAAATCCGCCAAGTCGATTTGGCGGCACAATGGCCTATCCGTAAAAACCTTTACGCCGTTGCACGTTACAACTATGAAATTCAAGCCAAGAAACCTCTTGAAATGCTGGTAGGAGCTGAATATAAAAGCAACTGCGGCTGCTGGAGCGCAAGCCTTGTCGGACAACGTTACGTTACTGGCGAAAACAGCCGCAAAAACGCCGTATTCTTTAATCTCCAACTCAAAGACCTGAGCAATCTCGGCAACAATCCATTTGAAAAACTGCGCTTGGCCATTCCCGGCTAGAGCAAAACCAACGAGGTAGTTACCCCATGAACGTCAAACCCCTGATTCTTGCCGCCGCACTCGGTCTGGCATTGAACGCACACGCCGCACCCAAAGCCGCATCCAAAGGCAAGCCGGTCAAAACGCAGAAAGCGGCAAAACAGGCAGCGGCAGCCACGCCTGCCGATTCGGGCGCAGTACGCCTGTCCGACGGCATTGCCGCCATTGCCGACAACGAAGTCATTACCCAGCGCCAGCTGGCACATGCCATTGCTGAAGCGCGCCAACATATTCCTAAAGGCACGCAAATCAGCGAAGACGAACTCCGTCAGCAAGTCTTGGCGCAATTGGTCAACCAATCCCTGATTGTTCAAGCGGGCAAACGCCGCAACATTCAAGCGACCGATGCCGAAATCGATGCCGTCATCGCCCAAACGCCGTCCCTGAAAAATCCGCCCGCACACCCCCGCCGCGAAATCGCCGACACCATCATTATGGAAAAAGTGCGCCAGCAGGCCGTGATGCAAAACAGCCGCGTCAGCGATGCGGAAGTCAACAGCTTCATCGAACGCGCGCGCCAACAAGGCGTTGCCCTGCCCGAAGGCGAACCGATGCGCCAATACAATGCGCAACATATCCTGATTAAAGCCGACAACGAAAACGCTGCGGCAGGCGCGGAAAGCACCATCCGCAAAATCTACGCACAAGCCCGCAGCGGCGCAGACTTTGCCGGTTTGGCGCGCCAATATTCGCAAGACGGCAGCGCGAGTAGCGGCGGTGATTTGGGTTGGTTCGCCGACGGCATGATGGTTGCGCCGTTTGAAGAAGCCGTCCACAAACTCAAACCCGGTCAAGTCAGCCAACCTGTCCGCACGCAATTCGGCTGGCACATCATCAAGCTGAACGACGTCCGTGATGCCGGTACGCCCGAAGAGCGTCAACGCAACGCCGTGCGTCAATATATGTCTGAACAAAAAGCCCAACAAGCGACAACCAACCTGCTGCGCGACCTGCACTCAGGCGCGTATGTCAACATCCGCTAATAATGTTGTCGAAAAAAGGTCGTCTGAAAAGTTTCAGACGACC
>NZ_KV794894.1:0-30382 GCF_001808875.1 Neisseria sp. HMSC064E01 | reverse complement strand
GGTCGTCTGAAAAGTTTCAGACGACCTTTTTTTGTTTTATATCAACCTTTTCTCTCATACACCACCGCGCCCGCAAGTTGAATACCCATAACGGCAAAACAACCGAATCACGGGAAATTCAACGGGACAACACCAGACGCCGCACCAATTCCAAATATAGTGGATTAACTTTAAACCAGTACGGCGCTGCCTCGCCTTGCCGTACTATTTGTACTGTCTACGGCTTCGTCGCCTTGTCCTGATTTAAATTTAATCCACTATACATCTTAACCAAAAATAAATATTCTTATCTCATTAAGACACTCCCTAAGACATCCGCTAATTCTCCTCTAACACTCCCCCTCTAGAATGATGTTCAGAAAAAAGAAAAACAAGTCTCCTCACATAACGATAGTCTGCTCACACTGACACGGACGGAACATTATTTTCCCAACCATCGTTTTTCCCCTAAGGAGCGTATCATGAAACTGAATCTGCAAAAAACCACCGCTGCTGTTTTGGCTGTTTTGTTCAGCGCAGGCGTATTTGCCGCCAACGATTACCACAACCCGTTTGATTATGGTTACAAAAACCACAAATACGGCAAAAAATGGGGCAAACCCGCATCTGAAGCCGAAGGCGAAAAAGTGATGAAACACGCTGCCTACCGTTCAGGCGTGTACTACACCAACGTCAACCGCATGCCCGGCAATGTAGACCGCAACGGCGTGAAAACCGTACAGGTCAACGACGCATACACCCGTCAAAACCTCGGCCGCTATGCGTTCAACACCATCAAGAGCGGCGGCTCTGAAGTGTACTACGGCGAGTGGGTCGGCAAAGAATACGCCAAAGGCACCAATCGCGGCGTTTTCTACTCAGGCGACAGACGCGCTACCTCTATGCCGGTATCAGGCGTAGCCAACTACGCAGTTAAAGGTATCAACAACTACACCGGCAACAACCCGATGGTGGGTACTTTGCGCGCAGACTTCGGTCAACGCGTCTTGGCCGGTTCTATGAAGAACAACGCGGTAAACATGGATGTCCATGCCCGCATCAAACCGTCTAGCGCATCGTTTGAAGGCTATGCCCGCGCCAACGGCCACTTCGGTAAAACCGAAGGCCACTTCTTCGGTCACAACGCAAGCGCGCTGGCCGGTGTTGCCAAATTTAAAACCGACCGCAACTTGGATACGGCATACGGCGGTGTAAAACGCTAAAATCCCTAGTTAAGTAAAATGAGTTAAGTAAAATGAAAGCCTGCTTCACGCAGGCTTTTTTAAACACCAGCCCGCCAACCTTCTCAAGGTCGTCTGAAAACCGCCGACCGGAAAGCCGACATCATGTACAAACCGTCTGCCTGCCTTCTCCTGTTTCTCGCCGCGCCCGTCCTTGCCGCGCCCCGTTCTGATTTTTCAGACGATCGTACCGCGCAACGCCTGTGGCAGAACACCCGCCAAACCATGCAGGAACAGGAACAAAAAGTGCGCGAATACCGCCTCGACATTCCCTCGGAAAACATCGGGCAGACAGCCGAAACCGATCCTGAAGCCGACCAAGGCGAAGCCCTGTTTAACGCCGTCAACCACAGCGACTGGCAAACTGTGCGCCCGCTGCTCGAGCGTTATACACAGCAAACCGAATACGATCCTGACATCGCTCTCTTTGCCCGCGCCTCGCTCGCCCGCGGCGAAGGCAGATGGAAAGCCGCCAAACAAGACTACGAAACCCTGCTGCAACGCCACCCCGACTTCACGCGCGGACGGCTCGATTACGCCCGCCTGCTCTTTGAAGGTCGTCTGAACCGCGAAGCCACTTCCGAATTTATGCGCCTTCAAAACGAAGACCTGCCCGAAGCCGTCAAAGAAAACATCGGCCATTTCCGCGACTCTCTAAACCAACGCCAAAGCTGGCAGGGCAGCCTTTCCGTCGGGGCCGTCCACAACAGCAACATCAACGAAGCCAGCGGCAAAGTGTGGTGTAAAACCGAAATCGACGGCGAATGCTGGGAAGAGTTTTCCGGCGACAAACCCATTTCCGCCAACGGCATCAAATACGAAGCCGCCGCCGTCCGCCGCTGGCAGATTAAAGGACACCACGGCATCGCCACCCGCGCGCTCGGCTACGGCCGCTTCTACCGCGACCATAAAGACTTCAACGAACACACGCTCAACCTCAGCGCAGGCTACCAGTTTGAAAACCACCGCCACACCTTCGCCCTTGCCCCGCTTGTCGAATGGAACGGCAGCGGCGGCAAAACCCACAACCGCGCCTACGGCGTACGCAGCGAGTGGAACCTCGACAAAGGCAGCTGGACTTGGAACACCGAAGCCGAGTGGAAACACCTCTCCTATTCCGACAAAACCCGCCTGCTCGACGGCAGCCTCTTCTCCGTTTACAACACCCTATCCTACTTCCCGCGCAACGACCTCATGCTCTACGGCGGCATAGACTGGCAGCAGCGCAAAGCCAAAGAACCGGTGGACAGCTACCGCCTCATCTCCGCACGGCTGGGCGCGGCAAAAATGTTTGAAGCCGGTTTTGACGCCTCCGCCTCCGCCTCCTTCGGCATCCGCAGCCACCGCGAAGAAAACGCCGTACTCGAACAACGCCGCCGCGACAAAGAGCAAACCTACCGCCTCAGCATAGGCGCGGACCGCTGGAAATTCGGCGGACTCAAGCCCGTCCTCAGCTACAAACACCGCCGCGTCCACGGCAACACCGACTGGCTGTACAGCTACAAGCAAAACGAAGTCGGTCTGTCGCTGGTCAAATCGTTCTAACGCAGGATGCAGAAACACAAAGGTCGTCTGAAATTCAGTTTTCAGACGACCTTTTTTCTTTTGACTATATTTGGGCATTGGATTGACGATAGGTTTATTGCGAATAAACCTTACCCAAACACAACCTTCATTTTCACCATCAAGGATACGGGTGTGCCACCAATTTCCCGTCGATATATTCGCCGATATAGACTTTCGAGGCATCAAGATGGAGGCGGTCAAGTTCCTGTTTCAGCCACTCGTCGTCGCGTTTGATGATTTCTAAGATGTCATGGTCGATTTGCCCGTCGGTAATCAAGGGGTAACGCAGGCTTTCGTCGCCGTATTGGATAACGGTAAGCTGCCCGTTTTGCTCCATGACGGCGCGCTTCACGGCAGCAATTTCGTAGATACCGGCGGCACGGAGCTTAAACATCAGGTCGTGTGCGCTGATGCCGTTTTTCATACATTCTTCGGTTTGGATCTCGCCGTTGACAATAACCCAGACGGACTTCCCGTCAATGATGGATTTAACCCAGCGGTTGTTGTTTTTGACGAACTTGAGGCTCAATACCAAAAGCGTCCACAAAACCATCACGAGGAAAAACTGCAAAAGCCCGACGCTGTCGCTGTAAATCACGCCGCCGATGATGCCGCCGAGAACGAAGTTTTGCACTTGGTCCATGGCGGAGGTGGGGGCAAGGTTGCCTTTACCTAAGAGGTTGATTTGAAAAACCAAACCTAAGATGCCCATGAGGAGTTTGAGGGCAAGGAGGGAGTATGCTTCCATGAGTGTGTCCTGTTATTCTTTATCGATGAGTTCGATGTTGTTGTTGACCAGATTGGTGGGCGTGAGCGTGTAGGCAGAGAAGTCTTGATTGAAATGGACTTCGTAGTATTGGTTTTTGATGCCGACGATCATGCCGTTGTATAAGTGCGTGCTGTTGACGCTGATGTCGCGCTTTTCCACTTTTTGGTTTTCAATCAAGGCATTGAGAAAACCGACCATGCGTGATGTATCCGCGGCGAAGTTTTGACGTTCGCTGTATGAGAGGTATTGGATACCGCTGATGAGGATAAGCAGCAGCAGGGCAATGATGCTCAGGTCGCGGTATTTGGTATCCATGCGGTGGCGCAGGTATTGCGATACGGCGAGCAGGAGGACGACGAGCGCGGCGAAAATCAGGACGTATTTCAAGTAGTCGTTGAAATACATATGGTTTTCAAGATAAAAGTGTGTGAAGAATTTCATGATTTTCAAGTCAGTTGGAAGGAATAAAGGTCGTCTGAAAACCAGTTTTCAGACGACCTTTTCGTATTTTGAACTACGCCTCATCTTTAACAGGATGGTCGGGCAAGTATACATCAAAGCGGGTGCTTTTGCCCGTGTATTGGTAGGCGGGTTTTTCGCCGTTGAGATATTCGCCGAGACGCGGGCGTTTGACGACGACGCGTTTTTTGGCAACGGCGCGGGCGGCGGCAAGCAGCTTGGCTTCTTCTTGGGCGGCACCGACGACGCTGTGGAAATACGCCATTTCTTTTTTGACGGCGGCGGATTTTTGACGTTCGGGGTACATGGGGTCGAGGTACACGATATCAGGGCGCGATTGGGCGGCGAGTTCCCGCATCAACTCGACGGCATTGCCGTGACGGAAAGTAATGCGGCGGGCGATGTCTTGAATTTCAGTGTCTTGCAGCGCGCGTTCGAGACCGTCGGCAAGCAGGCAGGCGACGGCGGGATGCTGCTCGAAGGTTTGGACGTTCAAACCGAGCGAGGCGAGGACGAAGCTGTCGCGCCCGAGTCCGCCGGTACAGTCCCAAACGGTCGGTTTGGTTGTGTGGTTGACCGCCTTGGCAATCAGCTCGCCGCCGCCTTTGGTGCGCCGGTATTGGGCTGCGCCGCCGCCGAAATCGACGCGCACGCGCCCTTTCTCCCCCGCGCGGCACAAGCTGACGCCTTCGGCATCGGCAAGCAGGTATTCGCCGCTGTCGGGCAGGTCGGACAAAATCGGAAGCTGGAATTGCCGCGCCAAAAGGCGGGCGGATTCGGTGGCGGTGTCGGCGAGATAAATGGGCGTCATGGCGGTTGCGGGTCGGGGTCGTCTGAAAAGGGCGGATTATATCGGGAATTCGCTTGAAGCCGATACGGATTTTATCCGTTCTTGGAACAAAGGTCGTCTGAAAATCGGATTTCGGGTTTTCAGACGACCTTTTTTTCGCCGTTACATCAAGTCAGCTCAAAAGAGGCGTGGGCGAAGCGGCAAAATCGGCTAGAATAGGTCTGGGAAACCGGAGGTTCGGCGACAGGCCGTTTGAAACCGCCAACCGCCTACATTCCGCCCCGTCGTGCAGCGTCCGCCTTCCCGTCCGTACCGTTTTCGAGTGGAATACATGAATCGTTGGTTTTACACGCAATTATGGCGCATCGCGCCGCCGCTTATCCGTCACTATCTCAAAAAGCGCGCCGCCAAATCGCCCGCCTATCTCTACCACTGGGGCGAGCGTTTCGGCGAGCCGTTTGACCAGCCTGTGCAGCGTCCGATTTGGGTGCATGCCGTGTCGGTCGGCGAAACCCGTGCCGCGCAGCCTTTGGTGGACGCGTTGCGCCGCCATTTCCCCGACGCGCCGCTGCTCATGACCCAAATGACGCCGACAGGCCGCGCCGCCGCAAAAGAATTGTTCCCCGACGCGCAATGCCGTTATCTGCCTTACGACAAGCCCGAATGGGTCGCCCAATTCCTGAAGGAACACAGCCCCCTGTTCGGCGTACTGATGGAAACGGAAATCTGGCCCAACCTCATGCACGCCTGCGCCGACGCGCACGTTCCACTGTTTCTCGCCAACGCCCGCCTGTCTGAAAAATCGCAGCGCGGCTATTTGAAAATCCGCAATCTGTTCGAGCCTGCGCTGCAAACCTTAAGCGGCTGTTTTGCGCAAACCGCCGAAGACGCGGAGCGGCTGCACTTAATCGGCGCGTCCAACGTCCATGTCTGCGGCAACACCAAATACGATATTTCCCCACCCGAACGGATGCGCGCGCTGGCTGCCGCCTTCCGCGAACGCATAGGCGCGCGCGCCGTCGCCGTCTGCGCCAGTACCCGTTTTTACAAAGACCAAGACGAGGCGGCGCTCTTGCTCGAAGCCTGGAAAAGCTATGCCGGCGACGCCTTACTGGTTATCGTGCCGCGCCATCCGGAGAGTTTTCAGACGACCTTTGAAACAGCGCAGGCATTGGGTTATACCGTTCAAAAACGCAGCGACAACCTGCCGGTTTCCCAGCAGACCCAAGTCTGGATCGGCGACAGCATGGGCGAACTCTTTGCCTACTACCTCAGCGCCGATGTCGCCTTTGTCGGCGGCAGCCTCGTGGACAGCGGCTGTCAAAACATCATCGAGCCGATAGCCTGCGGCATTCCGACCGTGTTCGGCTTTTCCACCTACAACTTTGCCGCCGCCTGCCGCAGCGCGTTGGAAGCTGGGGCGGCGGTGCAGGTGCAAAACGCGGACGAATGGCGCACCTTTGTGGCTGCCTGTTTGGAAAATCCGAGCGAGCGCAGCCATTTCGCCCAACAGGCGGCACGCTTCGTCGCCGGCCATCAAGGTGCCAGCCGTCGGATGGCGGACGAAATCGCCGCGTCGGTACGCCATCTGACACACGAAAAAGCTTAAGGACAAAACAAAGCTTATCCACAAACGAAAGGTCGTCTGAAACCCGAATTTGGGTTTTCAGACGACCTTTTGCATTCGCGGCAGCTCAGGCGGCGTTGTCCGCCCTACCCTGACGTTGCGCCTATCCCCGTGCCGCTCAAGACGGCAAACCGGTTTCCGCCTTATTTCGCCATTTCCGCGAACACTTGATGCGCGGTGGCGATGGTTTCGTCAATCAGCTCGGGCGTGTGCGCGGCGGAGACGAAGCCTGCTTCGTAGGCGGACGGACCGAAGGCGGTGTTGCGATCGAGCATGCCGTGGAAGAAGCGTTTGAAAGCGTCGATATTGGAGCGCGCCATGTCGCCGTAGTTTTGCGGGGTGTGTGCGGCGAAATACAGACCGAACATACCGCCCACGCTGTCGGCGGTGAACTCGATGCCGTGCGCTTTGGCGGCGGCGGCAAGCCCGTCGGCGAGGCGGCGGGTCAAGGCGGTCAGGTTTTCGTAGAAGCCTTCGCGCTGGATGATTTCGAGCGTTTTCAAGCCGGCGGCGACGGCAATCGGGTTGCCCGACAATGTGCCTGCCTGATACACGCCGCCCAGCGGGGAAATGCATTCCATGATGTCTTTGCGTCCGCCGAACGCGGCAAGCGGCATACCGCCGCCGATGACTTTGCCCATCGTGGTCAGGTCGGGCGTGATGCCGTGCAGCGATTGCGCGCCGCCGAGCGCGACGCGAAAGCCGGTCATCACTTCGTCGTAAATCAACACCGCGCCGTGTTTTTCGGTCAATTCGCGCAGGGCTTTGACGAAGCCTTCGGTCGGGCGGACAAGGTTCATATTGCCGACGAAGGGTTCGAGGATGATGCAGGCGATTTCGTCGCCGTTACGGGCGAACGCTTCTTCGAGTTGGGCAATGTTGTTGTATTCGAGGACTAAGGTGTGTTTGGTGAAATCGGCGGGAACTCCTGCGGAAGACGGGTTGCCGAAGGTGAGCAGGCCGCTGCCGGCTTTGACCAGCAGGCTGTCGGAATGGCCGTGGTAGCAGCCTTCGAATTTGATGATTTTGTCGCGTCCGGTAAAGCCGCGCGCGAGGCGGATGGCGGTCATGGTCGCTTCGGTGCCGGAGCTGACGAGGCGCAGCCGTTCGACCGACGGCATGATTTTGGCGATTTCTTCGGCGATGACGATTTCGCCTTCGGTGGGCGCGCCGAACGACAAACCGCCCAACGCGGCTTCGCGCACGGCTTCGATGACTTCGGGGTGTGCGTGTCCGACAATCGCAGGCCCCCACGAACCGACGTAATCGGTATAGCGCGTGCCGTTTTCGTCCCAAACATACGCGCCTTCGGCTTTTTTGATGAAGCGCGGTACGCCGCCGACGCTGCCGAATGCGCGGACGGGGGAATTCACGCCGCCGGGGATGATGGCTTTGGCGCGGTCAAACAGGATTTCGTTACGGTTCATAGCGGATTCTCTCTGAGGTCGTCTGAAAAATAAGCGGTATTTTATCATCAGATTGCCCGCGCCAGCCGTTTCAGACGACCCCCAAAGCCCAAACCGCCACGGAGCAACGCCGTATCTGAAAATGAAAATTGTTCTGTAAAAACAATCACTCTGTTCATATTTGAAGCGTTTGTGCTATAATCCGCACCCATTTATACCATAAAGAAAACATCATGTTACGCGGATTCATTTTAATGCTTACCCTTTTGGTTTCCACCGTCTCCTACGCCGCCCAGCGCAAGCTGCCGAGCGATATGGACGCGGCGGTTTTGAAACAGGTCGAACTGCCTTATCTGAAGGTGAGCCGTGGCGGCTTCTCATGGACGCGCCTTTTGACGCTGGGCATTGTCGACGGCAATTCCGCCAAGCTGCAAATCACCCGTTTCACCAAAATTCACGACGAAAACGACCGCTTCATCCCGATGGGGCGGCTGGCGGGCAAAACCGGCAAAACCATCGCGTTCAAACACAACGACACCAACGCCCTCGTGCGCGAAGTGTGGGTTTTGACCGACGACGAAGCCTCCCGTTTTACCGCGCAAAAAGAAGTCCGCGACGAGGTTAAAAAAGACGCGCAATAAGCCGTCGTTTGCCCGTTTCAGACGACCCAAACACACACACCGCGTGGTTGGCTGTTGCAGCCGCAGCAGCGCAACCGCGCATTTTTGCGCCCTGACGAATCTGCGTTTCAGACGACCTGCCCACGTTCCAAAGGTCGTCTGAAATGAAGATTTTTATAACAATCAGCCCCGCAATTACGGGCTACCTGAGAAAGACACAAACCATGAAAAAAGTATTTATCCGCACCTTCGGCTGCCAAATGAACGAATACGACAGCGAAAAAATGCTCGCCGTACTCGCCGAAGAAAACGGCGGCATCGAACAAGTGACCGAAGCCGACAAAGCCGACATCATCCTCTTCAACACCTGCTCCGTGCGCGAAAAAGCGCAGGAAAAAGTGTTCTCCGACTTAGGCCGCGTGCGCCCGCTCAAAGAAAAAAATCCCGACCTCATCATCGGCGTTGCCGGCTGCGTCGCCTCCCAAGAAGGCGAAAACATCATCAAACGCGCGCCTTATGTAGACGTCGTCTTCGGCCCGCAAACGCTGCACCGCCTGCCCAAAATGATTGTGGATAAAGAAACCAGCGGCCTGTCGCAAGTCGATATTTCCTTCCCCGAAATCGAAAAATTCGACCACCTGCCGCCCGCCCGCGTCGAAGGCGGCGCAGCATTCGTGTCCATCATGGAAGGCTGCTCCAAATACTGCTCGTTCTGCGTCGTCCCCTACACGCGCGGCGAAGAGTTCTCCCGCCCGCTGAACGACGTCTTGACCGAAATCGCCAACCTTGCCCAGCAAGGCGTTAAAGAAATCAACCTCTTGGGACAAAACGTCAATGCCTATCGCGGCGAAATGGAAGACGGCGAAATCTGCGACTTCGCCACCCTGCTGCGCATCGTCCACGAAATCCCCGGCATCGAGCGTATGCGCTTCACCACCAGCCACCCGCGCGAGTTTACCGATTCGATTATCGAGTGCTACCGCGACCTGCCCAAGCTGGTGTCGCACCTGCACCTGCCGATTCAAAGCGGTTCCGACCGTGTATTGAGCGCGATGAAGCGCGGCTACACCGCCTTAGAATACAAATCCATCATCCGCAAACTGCGCGCCATCCGCCCCGACTTGTGCCTGAGCAGCGACTTCATCGTCGGCTTCCCCGGCGAAACCGAGCGCGAGTTCGAGCAAACCCTGAAGCTGGTGAAAGACATCGCCTTCGATTTGAGCTTCGTCTTCATTTACAGCCCGCGCCCCGGCACACCCGCCGCCAACCTGCCGGACGACACCCCGCACGCCGAAAAAGTGCGCCGCCTCGAAGCCCTGAACGAAGTCATCGAAGCCGAAACCGCCCGCATTAACCAAACCATGATCGGCACCGTACAACGCTGTCTGGTCGAAGGCATCTCCAAAAAAGACCCCGACCAGCTCCAAGCCCGTACCGCCAACAACCGAGTAGTCAACTTCACCGGCACGCCCGATATGATCAACCAAATGATCGATTTGGAAATCACCGAAGCCTACACCTTCTCCCTGCGCGGCAAACCGGTCGAAGCATAAAGCCGTTTAGCCATGGCAAAGGTCGTCTGAAAACCTGAATCTTGGTTTTCAGACGACCTTTTTGTATCGTGTCAGCCCCAACAGTCGGCTCAACGAATCCCGCCTACCTTTTAGCAATTTCACGATGCCGCGTATTGACAGCCCCATAGGGGTCGTCTGAAAATCAGTTTTCGCGCTTTCAGACGACCTTTTTACGTTTAATAACCCGTCCGAAGCCGCCCCATATCCCCAGCGAGAAAAACCATGTCCCTGCAAAACCTCTCCAACATCCGCACCCTCGTTGTCAAAGTCGGCTCCAGCCTCGTTACCGCGGGCGGCAAAGGCATAGACCAAGCCGCACTCGACCGCTGGGCGGCGCAAATCGCCGAACTGGGCAAACAAGGCGTGCAAACCGTCCTCGTTTCCAGCGGCGCCATCGCCGAAGGCATCAAGCGTCTGGGTTGGAGCAAACGCCCCACCGCCATCAACGAGCTGCAAGCCGCCGCCGCCGTCGGACAAACCGGCATCGCCCAAGCCTACGAAAACGCGTTCGCACCGCACGGCATCCGCACCGCCCAAATCCTGCTGACCCACGACGACCTGAGCAACCGCACTCGCTACCTCAACGCCCGCAGCACCCTGCAAACCCTGTTGTCCAAAGGCATCGTCCCCGTCATCAATGAAAACGACACTGTGACCACCGACGAAATCAAGCTCGGCGACAACGACACCCTCGGCGCACTCGTCACCAACCTCATCGAAGCCGACGCCCTCGTCCTTTTGACCGACCAAAAAGGCCTGTACGACAGCGACCCGCGCAAAAATTCGCAAGCCAAACTGATTCAGACCATCGCAGCCGACCATCCCGACCTCGAAAGCATGGCGGGCGGCGCGGGCAGCAGCGTCGGCACCGGCGGCATGTACACCAAAGTCACCGCCGCCAAACGCGCCGCACTCAGCGGAGCCGCCACCGTCGTCGCATGGGGCGGCGAACCCGACGTCCTCGTCCGCCTCAAACAAGGCGAAAGCATAGGCACGCTCTTCACCAGCGCGCACAGCCGCGTCGCCGCCCGCAAACAATGGCTGCTCGGACACGTCCAAACCGCAGGCAGCCTGACCGTCGACAGCGGCGCGGTAAAAGCCTTGACCGAACAACACGCCAGCCTGCTGCCCGTCGGCTGCATCCGCGCGGACGGCCATTTCCACCGCGGCGAACTCGTCGCCATCCTCGATACCGACGGCAAAGAAATCGCCCGCGGCCTGACCAATTACAGCAGCGGCGAAACCGCCAAAATCCTGCAAACCCCGTCCGAGTTCATCGCCGAAAAATTAGGCTACGCCCACGAAGACGAACTCATTCACCGCGACAATATGGCGTCGCATTGGTAAAATAAGGTCGTCTGAAACCATGTTTTCAAGTTTCAGACGACCTCCCCTCCCATCCAACCAAAGGAAACCCGTATGAAAAAATTCTTCTTCCTCACCACCGCCCTCCTGCTCCTCAACGCCTGCGCCGCCCAATCCGGACAAGGCAACTCTGCACAAGTCTATGGCGAAATCAAAGGCGGCGTAGAAAGCAGCCACGTTCACTAAAACCAGTGAAACGGCAGGCATTTGGTTCATTCAAATAATGCCGCGCCCAAAATCATCTGTTCTTATAGTGGATTAAATTTAATCCACTATAAAATCTGCATAATCAACATCGTGCCGACAAAATCAAAAGGTCGTCTGAAACTTGGTTTCCCAGTTTTCAGACGACCTTTTCGATTAGATGGAAGACAGAATCTTGCGCCACCGCCATTCCCACGCCAAACGTGGAAAGGACAAGGTAAATGTGTTGCGAAAACAACGTCGTCTGAAACGGCAAACCTACAAAATTCTCAGACGATCTTGGTAAGGTTTGTCGGATCAAAAGACCTTCGTTAAAGCGGTCAGGTTTTCAGACGACCTTCAGGCAGATTTTGTCTTCAGCGGATAATCCCGCGCGTGGATTCGGCGAAGAAGTCTTTAAACACTGCCAGCTCTGCCTGCGTTTCGGCGCGGCGGAGGATATCGGCTTTGGCTTCTTCAAACGGGATGCCGCGGTGGTAGATGGTTTTATAAACATCTTTGACGGCGGAGATTTGCTCGGCGGTGAAGCCGTTGCGGCGCATGCCTTCGCTGTTGATGCCTGCGGGTTCGGCGCGGTAGCCTGCCGCCATGAAGTACGGCGGTACGTCTTTGTGTACGCCTGCGGCGAAGGCGGTCATGGCGTAGTCGCCGATTTGGCAGAACTGGAACACCAGCGTGTAGCCGCCCAAGACGACGTAGTCGCCGATGGTAACGTGTCCGGCAAGCGAGGCGTTGTTGGCGAAGATGGTGTGGTTGCCGATGACGCAGTCGTGTGCGAGGTGGCAGTACGCCATAATCCAGTTGTCGTCGCCGATGCGGGTTTCGCCGATGCCGGTTACCGTGCCGAGGTTGAAGGTGGTAAATTCGCGGATGGTGTTGCCGTTGCCGATAATCAGCTTGGTCGGCTCGTCGCGGTATTTTTTATCCTGCGGGATTTCGCCGAGGCTGGCAAATTGGAAAATGCGGTTGTTTTCGCCGATGGTGGTGTGGCCGTTGATGACGGTATGCGGGCCGATTTCGGTGTTCGCGCCGATTTGGACGTTGGGACCGATGACGGTGTACGCACCGACTTTGACGCTGGAGTCGAGTTCGGCTTTGGGGTCAATGACGGCGGTCGGGTGGATGAGGGTCATGTTTTTCCTTTCCTGTCGTGTTGCCGCGAAGATGCGCGACGGCAACAGGTCGTCTGAAAACTTTCAGACGACCTTTTTCTGAACACTCAAACCACGCGTTTGGCACACATGATGATGGCTTCGACGGCGACTTGTCCGTCCACTTTGGCGACGGCGCTGAATTTGCCGATGCCGCGCTTGTTGGTCAGCAGCTCGACTTCGAAAACGAGTTGGTCGCCGGGGATGACTTGGCGTTTGAAGCGGGCTTCGTCTATGCCGGCGAAGAAGAAGAATTCGTTTTCTTTGCGGCCGCCTTCGCTGAGGATGGCGAGTGTGCCGCAGGCTTGCGCCATGGCTTCGATGATGAGAACGCCGGGCATGACGGGCAGGTCGGGGAAATGGCCTTGGAACTGCGGCTCATTCATGGTGACGTTTTTAATCGCGGTCAGGGTTTTCATGGACTCGAAGGCGGTGATGCGGTCGAGTTGCAAAAACGGGTAGCGGTGGGGAATGAGTTTTTGGATGTCTTTGGCTTCGATGGGGAGTTGTACGTCCATGTTCGTCGTATTCCTTGGTATTTCGGGGTTGGCTGGGCAGTTTCATCGCGGGCGGGCTTTAAAACGGCAGGTTTTGCCGCCTTGTTGGGATTTAAAGCGCATCCGCTATGCAAACCGATTGTGGGATTATTCGTCTTTTTCGCTGTCGCTCAGACGGTTTTCCAATGTTTTGAGGCGTTTGTTCATTTCGCTCAAGCGGTGGATGTAAACGGCGTTGCGCGCCCATTCTTTATGGGTGGACATCGGGAAGATGCCGGCGAGGTGTTTGCCACTTTCGGTAATGCTGTGGGTCACGGACGTGCCGCCGCCGATGGTGGTTTTGTCGGCGATTTCGATGTGTCCGACCGTACCGACGCCGCCGCCGATGATGCAGTAGCTGCCGATGGTAACGCTGCCGGAAATGCCGGTTTTGGCGGCAATGACGGTGTGCGAACCGATTTTGCAGTTGTGTCCGATTTGGACTTGGTTGTCGATTTTGGTGCCGTTGCCGACGGTGGTGTCGCTCATTGCGCCGCGGTCGATGTTGGTGTTCGAGCCGATTTCTACGTCGTCGCCCAGCGTTACCGCGCCGGTTTGCGGGATTTTAAACCATGAATCGCCGGCGAAGGCGAGTCCGAAACCGTCCGCGCCGATGACTGCGCCGCTGTGGATTTCGACGCGGTTGCCCAATGTGCAGCCGTAATAAACGACGGCGTTGGGATGTAGGACGACTTCGTCGCCCAGTTTGCAATCGTGTTGGACAACGGCGTTTGCCAAGATGCGGCAGCCTTCGCCGAGCACGGTGTTTGCGCCGATGTAGGCGTTTGCGCCGATTTCGCAGCTCGCGGGAACGGTGGCGCCCTCTTCGACGACGGCAGTCGGATGGATACCGCCGCACGCTTTGACGATGGGCGAAAACAGGCGGGCGACTTTGGCGAAATAGAGATAGGGGTCGTCGGCGACAATCAGGTTGCGCCCTTCAAATTCGTCCACTGCTTTGGCAGAAACGATGACCGCACCCGCGCTGCTGTCGTGGACTTCGGCTTTGTATTTCGGATTGGCGAGGAAGCTGATGTGTTCCGCCTGCGCGGCTGCGAGCGGGCGCACAGCGGCAACGGAAATGTCCTTGCCGCGCCATTCGCCGCCAAGCTGCGCTGTGATTTGGGACAGGGTGTAGGTTTTTGAAGTCATGATGTTTCGTAAGCTTTGAGATGAGGTCGTCTGAAAAGGGACGGCGGGAGCAGTCGGACAGAACGGTTTGCCTAAAACATATGCCGGCAGGAATGATAAGACGTATATAGTGGATTAACTTTAAACCAGTACGGCGCTGCCTCGCCTTTCCGTACTATCTGGATTTTGGGGAATTTTGCAAAGGTCTCTATCTGTACTATCTGCGGCTTCGTCGCCTTGTCCTGATTTAAATTTAATCCACTATAATTATATCGTTTATTGGATTTTCAGACGACCCTTCGCTTGAAAGAGGTCGTCTGAAAACAGGTTTGCTCTATATCGTTCAGCCTTCCGATTAACGTGTATTCAGGGCTTTAATCACGCTGTCGGTAATGTCGTAACGCGCATTGACGTAAATCACGTCCTGCAAAATCACATCGTAGCCTTCGCGTTTGGCAAGATCGACGATGATGCGGTTGGCGTTTTGCTGGAGGGCGGCAAATTCTTCGTTTCGGCGCAGGTTGTAGTCTTCTGCCAGCTCCGCCTGTTTCTTGCGGAACTGCTGAACCAACTCGCCCCAGCGTTTTGCCGCAGCTTCGCGCTCTTTGCCCTGCAATTTGCCTTCGGTCAGGGATTTTTCGAGTTTCTCACCTTCTTGCTGCAATTTCTGCAAAGCGTCCTGACGGCTGCGGAATTCTTTTTCCAAGGTCGTCTGAATGCGTTGCGCCTGCTTGGACTCAAGATAAACGCGCTCGGTATTGATAAAGCCGATTTTCTGTACGGTTTCCGCCGCCACAGCTTGGTTCATCAACCCGAAGCCCAATAAAGCCGCGCCGCCGAGGCGGAAGGCGTTGGCAATGATGTTCATCTGGATTTCCTTGATTTTGTATCCCGCCCATCAGCGGGATGACGGTTTGTTTTTTAAAAAGAGGCAGAACCCCCTGCCCCTTTTCCTTCAGGTCGTCTGAAAACGTTTGACCGCATAGGGATTTCGGTTTTCAGACGACCTTTTTCTGCCTACATCAGAATGTCGTACCCAATTGGAACTGGAAGCGTTGGATTTCGTCGCTGTCTTTTTTCTTCAGCGGGTAGGCGTAGCTGAACTTCATCGGACCCAGCGGCGAGAGCCAGGTTACTGCCGCACCGGCGGAGTAGCGCAACTCTTCCTTGAAGGTCGATTTGTGGGTCTTGCCTAAGCCGTATGGGTTTTGAGCGGCATTGTTGGTGTAGTAGGTATTGCTGCTGCTGTCGTTATACGTTTTACCATCCCATACGCTGCCCGCGTCTGCGAACAGGCTCAAACGGACGGAGCGGGAATCTTTGATGCCCGGCATCGGGAACAGCAACTCTGCGGAAACGTTGGCTTTTTTGTTGCCGCCGTAGCTGATTTTCTCGCCGTATTCGTCATAAACTTTCGGACCCAGCGTACCGCTCTCGTAACCGCGCACGGAGCCTAAGCCGCCGCCGTAGAAGTTTTCAAAGAACGGCATGGTTTTGGTTTTGCCGTAGCCGTTGCCGACGCCGACTTCGCCGCCGAGCATCAGGGTAAAGTCTTTGGTCAGCGGGAAGAACCAAGTTTGGTTGTGGGTCAGCGTGTAGTATTGCAGGTCGCTGCCCGGCAGGGCGATTTCGCCGTTGATGCCGGTCATGTAACCGCGGGTCGGCCACAATGCGCTGTCGGTTTTATTGCGTCCCCAACCGATCGTACCTTTGTACAGCCAGCCTTTGAAGCTGCCCACGCCGTCCGTGCCTTTACCATATTGGTTGATAAAGTCGGCATAACGTTTAGGCGCGCCTTTGTAGGTATTCACGGTCAGGTGTTCCGCCGCCAGACCCAAATTGACGCGGTCGTATTCGGTAACGGGGATGCCCATGCGCACACCGCCGCCTGCGGTGGTGGTTTTATATTGTTTCGCGCTGGAAGAGGCTTTACGCGGGTCGTAAGACTTGCCGTAAATATCGTAACCGAGGCTCACGCCGTCGGGTGTGAAATACGGATCGGTAAACGACAGCGAGCCGTTGAGCGTGGTTTTGCTTCGTGAAGCGCGCAGGGAAACGGATTTACCCGTACCGAACAGGTTGTCTTGGGAAACGCCCACAGACATGACCAAGCCGGTATCCTGAACCCAGCCCGCGCTCATATCCAGCGAACCGGTAGAACGCTCGTTCACGCTCATGTTCAAATCGACTTGGTCGGGCGTATTGGCAACCGGCACGGCATCGAATTGTACATTGTCGAAGTAGCCCAACAACTCGACGCGCTCTTTGGAACGTTGCAGCTTGGACGTGTCGTAAGGCGCAGATTCCATCTGACGCAATTCGCGGCGCACAACTTCGTCACGAGTTTTATTGTTGCCGGTGATGTTGATTTCGTTCACATAGATTTTGCGGCCGGGTTCGACATTTAGGACGAAATCGACAGTTTGGGTCTCGGCATTGGGAACAGGCTGAACATTGACTTCGCTGAACGCGTAGCCTGCCGTACCCATGCGGTTTTGGATGGATTCGAGCGATTTGACCATTTGGGCACGTTCGTACCATTTGCCCTTTTTCATGGTCAGCAGTTTTTGCAGCTCTTCTTTCGGCACTTCGCGGGTGTCGCCTTCTATGCGCACGTCGCCCCAACGGAAGCGTTCGCCCTCGTCAACCGTGATTTTGATGGTTTGCTTGGTTTTGTCTTCGTTGGTCTGGATGTCGGTATCCAGAATGCGGAAATTGAAGTAGCCGTTGTTTTGGTAGAACTCGCTGACGCGCTCCATGTCTTGCGAGAATTTCTGCTCGTTAAACTGGTTGCTCTTGGTCAGCCAAGTCCACATGCCGCCTTCGCTCAAAGACATTTGTTTCATGAGCTTGCGGTCGGAATAGACTTTGTTGCCTTCAAATTCGATGTCGGTAATCTTGGTGGTTTTACCCTCATCGATGGCGATGTCGATGGAAACGCGGTTACGCGCGAGTTTGGTGACGGTCGGCGTGATTTGGACCGACTGTTTGCCGCGGCTTTTGTATTCTTCCTTCAGGCTGGCGACAGACTGGCTCAGCGTGGCCGGATTGAAGTATTGGGATTGCGCCAAACCGAAGGATTCAAGGTTTTTCTTGATTACATCGTTTTGCAGCATTTTCGCGCCGGTGATGTTCAGCGTGCTGATGGTCGGGCGTTCGATAACGGTCAGCAAGACCTGATTGCCCATGGTCTCTACGCGGACATCGTCAAAAAAACCGGTCGCATACAGACTTTTGATGATTTCTTCGCTGCGTGCGTCGCTGAATTGGTCGCCGACTTTGACGGGCAGGTAGTTGAAGACCGTACTCGGTTCGGTGCGCTGCAAACCTTCGACGCGGATGTCTTGAATGGTGAAGTCGGCAAATGCCAAAGGCGACATGCCCAATACCATCAAAGCAGAAGCAATCTGTTTCAATTTCATAAAATTATCCAAACAAACGGTTGATGTCATTAAAGAAAGCCAGTGCCATCATTAACAGCATGGCAGCCAGTCCGAGGCGTAGGCCGATTGCCTGTATGCGCTCGCTCAAGGGCTTTCCGCGTATCCATTCGGCAGTGTAGAACACCAAATGCCCGCCGTCCAATACGGGGATGGGCAACAAGTTCAACACGCCTAAACTAATGCTGACCAATGCGAGGAATTCCAAATAGCTTTGAAACCCCAGCTGTGCCGTTTTTCCGGCGACGTCGGCAATGGTCAGCGGGCCTGAAATATGATTCAGCGAGGCATTGCCTGTAATCAGTTTTCCGAAGAATTTTACCGTCATCCAAGCGTTGTTGACGGTTTTGTCCCAGCCCATCGCAAATGCTTCTGCGACAGACGGCTTATATTCGCGCTTGATTTCTTTTGCCCACGCTTCGTCGCCCTGAGGACCGAAGCCTACCCTGCCGACCAGCGTTCTGTCGGGTTGTTGGATGCTGTCGGGACGGATGGTCGTCTGAAAAGTTTTACCGTCGCGCTCGTAGCTCAATGCGATTTTCTTACCCGGGCTTTGGCGTACGATTTCTTCCCATTGCTGCCAAGACTCAATGTCTTGTCCGTCGGCGCTGATCAGCTTGTCGCCTTTTTTCAAACCGGCTTTTTCGGCAGGGCTGTTTTCTTTCATTTCGCCGACACGGGTGGTGATTTTAAAAGGCGACAACCCGATATAGCCTTGGTTTTTCGCAATTTTACCTGCTTCGGGCGTACCTGCGGCATCGATAATCCGCATGGTTTCTTGTCCCGAGGTCGTCTGAACGGCAACATTTACCTTGCCTGACTCGATGTTCAACACGATTTCTTGCTGGGCTTTTTCCCACTCGCCGACGTTAACGCCATTAACCGAAATAATTTTGTCTCCGGGCTGAAAACCTGCTTTTGAGGCAATGGTATTTTGCTCGACCATGCCGACATAAGGGCGGATTTCGGTAACGCCGAAGGAAAAACTCAAGCCGTAAAGCAGAACCGCCAGCGCGAGATTGGTCAGCGGACCTGCGGCGACGATGGCGATGCGTTTGGCGGGATGCTGTTTGTCGAAGGCGTAAGGCAGGTCTGTCTGAGCCACTTCGCCCTCGCGCGTATCGACCATTTTGACATAGCCGCCCAAGGGGATGGGCGCCAAACACCATTCGGTATCGCCGCGTTTTCTGCTGAAAAACGGTTTGCCGAAGCCGACGGAAAAGCGTACGACTTTGACGCCGCACAATCTGGCAACGATGTAATGTCCGAACTCGTGCAGGCTGACCAAAATCAGGATGGCGAAAATAAAAGCTAGAAGGGTTTGCAAAAGAATCTCTCTGGTTGGGTATGGGTTGACGTTGTCGATGTTTCAGACGACGTATCAAGGCAGGGGTCATCTGAAAAGCATTCGCAATGTGTAGAAAATATTATTGGCGTTATTTTGCCGATTATAAAGTCAGTCTGCCGTTTTGTCCGCCATACATGACGGATGGGCGGGTTTTCAGACGACCTGTCATTTTTTTATCGCGACGCCGCAGCTTATCTCAATGCGGCGATAAATTCCTGCGCCTGTCTGCGGGTAACGGCATCTTGCGCCAGCAGGTTTTCGATGTTGCCGAGGTCGTCTGAAAAGTCTTGTGCAAGACAGTGAGCAACGGTTTTGGCAATGTCGGTAAACTTAATCTGTCCGTCTAAAAAGGCGGCGACCACGGCTTCGTTGGCGGCGTTCAATACGCAGGGCGCGGCTCCGCCCGCGTTCATGGCTTCATAGGCGAGCTTCAGGCAGGGGAAGCGGTCAAAATCGGGCTTTTGGAAAGTCAGTGCGGACAAAGTGTCGAAATCCAGGTCGCCGACTCCCGAATCGATGCGCTCGGGCAAACCCAAACAATAAGCGATGGGCGTACGCATATCGGGATTGCCCAGTTGCGCCAACACGGAGCCGTCGCGGTAGCGCACCATGCTGTGTATCACGGACTGCGGGTGTATGACGACTTCGAGCTTGTCAGGCGGGCAGTTGAACAGCCAATGCGCTTCAATCAGCTCCAAACCTTTGTTCATCATAGTGGCGGAATCGACAGAAATTTTGCGCCCCATGCTCCAATTAGGGTGTTTGACCGCTTGCGCGGGCGTAATACTGTCGAACATGCCTAAATCGGCCGTCAAAAACGGGCCGCCGGAAGCGGTCAGGATAATCGAACGGATGCCGTGTTCGTTCAGACGACCTGTGTAATCGCGCGGCAAAACTTGGAAAATGGCGTTGTGTTCGCTGTCGACGGGCAACACTGCCGCGCCGTTTGCGCGCGCGGTTTCCATAAATAATGCGCCGGAAACCACCAGCGTCTCTTTGTTCGCCAGATAAATGGTTTTGCCTTTTTGCGCTGCCGCAAGCGCGGAAGGCAGCCCCGCCGCACCAACGATGGCGCACATAACACCGCTGACTTCGTCGGCAGAGGCAACGTCAACCAATGCCTGCGCGCCGTGTAAAACCTGAGTCGCCGTGCCGTCGCCTTTCAACAGGGCTTCAAGCCGGGCGACGTGTTCCGCATCGGCAACGACAGCATATTCGGGACGGAACGTCCGGCATTGCGCTGCCAGTTTCTCAACCTGCTTATGCCCCGCCAACGCGAATACGCGGAATTTGTCGGGGTGGCGGGAGACAACGTCCAACGTGCTTTCGCCTATGCTGCCGGTACTGCCTAATATGGTCAGGACTTGTTGTGTCATGGTGTGTTCTTTATGTACTGCTTCCGGATTTCAGACGACCTTTGGGCTTGAGGTCGAAAAGGTCGTCTGAAAACGCTTATTCGATATTGTGTTTGATGTGTTCCAACGATTTTTATAGTGGATTAACTTTAAACCAGTACGGCGCTGCCTCGCCTTTCCGTACTATCTGGATTTTGGGGAATTTTGCAAAGGTCTCTATCTGTACTATCTGCGGCTTCGTCGCCTTGTCCTGATTTAAATTTAATCCACTATAACCGCTTCAGAACAAGCTTTCAAAGGCGGCATAGACGCTGATGACGGCAATCAGGCTGTCCACGCGGTCAAACACGCCGCCGTGTCCGGGCAGCAGATTGCTGCTGTCCTTGATGCCCGCCGCGCGTTTGAGCCAGCTTTCCAACAGGTCGCCGCATACGCTGACAACAGTCAACACCAAACCGATTAACACGGTATTGAACCAGCCTGCGTTAAACGTCAGCCAACCTGACCACCACACCACAGTCATGTACACTGCCACGCAAATTGCGCCACCGATTGCGCCTTCCCAGCTTTTACCGGGGCTGACGGTCGGTGCGATTTTGTGTTTGCCGAACGCTTTGCCGCTGAAATACGCGAAAACATCGGCAACCCACACCAAACCCATCACGGCAAGCAGCGACAAGGCATAATCGGGATGCGGACGCAGGGACATGAGTGCGAACCAAAACGGCATGACCAAAAGCCAGCCGACGGTATAAGCCTGCCAGCCGCCGTTCAATTTCCATTTGAATTTCAGCCACAAAGGCATGACGACCAGCCAAAACGCCAAAACGGCGTACCAGACGATATCCGGCAGCATCCAACCGCCTGCGTAGGCAATCACGCCGAACACCAGCGTCGCGGCGAGATAATGATTGGTTTTCAGTTTTTCCAGTCCGCTCATGCGAGAGTATTCCCACAGCGTAACCAGAGAAATCAATCCGCAAAATGCCGCCCACAGCCATTGCGGCGCGTAAAACAGCATACCGAGCATCAACGGCAGCATCCACAGCGCCGTGATAATCCGTTGTTTCAACATTTTTAACCCCTTTGCTGCTCTACCGGCAGCTGTTCCGAAGTGCGTCCGAAGCGTCGTTCGCGTTTTTGGAACGAGGCGACAGCATCGTCCAAGGCTTTGCTGTCAAAATCGGGCCACAGGGTATCGGTAAAATAAAGTTCGGCATACGCCATCTGCCAAAGCAGGAAATTGCTGATGCGCGTTTCGCCACCGGTGCGGATAAACAAATCCGGCTCGGGCGCATCGCCCAGCATCAAGTGTTTCGCCAGCGCGTCTTCCGTAATCTCAGATACGCCTTCGGCAATCAGTTTGTTTGCCGCCTGCAAAATATCCCAGCGGCCGCCGTAATCCGCAGCGATGCTCAGGGTCAGGCCTGTATTGTTTGCCGTCAAGGTCTCCGCCTCTTCGATACCTTGCAGAATCTGCCGGTTGAAGCGTTCGCGGCTGCCCAACACCTTCAGGCGCATATTGTTTTCGTGCAGACGGCGCACCTGCTTTTGCAAAGCCTGCAAAAACAGCCCCATCAAGAACGACACTTCGTCTTCGGGGCGGCGCCAGTTTTCAGTCGAAAAGGCAAACACGGTCAGATATTGCACACCCAGTTTGGCGCAATGCTTCACCATATTTTCCAACGCGTCCAAGCCGCGTTTATGCCCCATCACGCGGGGAAGGAAACGCTTTTTCGCCCAACGGCCGTTGCCGTCCATAATCACGGCGATATGCTTCGGAACCGAAGTATGTTCCAAAATGGTCTGCGTGCTGCTCTTCATATCTGCCTTTCGCAGCGCGGCGGTTCAAAGGTCGTCTGAAACGCCGCGGACAAGGGTTTAAATCGCCATCAAATCTTCTTCTTTGGCAGCCAGCGTTTTATCGGCTTCGGCGATGTATTTGTCGGTCAGTTTTTGAACCGCCTCTTCGCCGCGACGTGCTTCGTCTTCGGAAATTTCTTTGTCTTTCAAGAGTTTTTTGATGTGGTCGTTGGCATCACGGCGCACGTTGCGGATAGACACGCGTCCTTCTTCCGCCTCGCTGCGTACGACTTTAATCAAATCTTTACGGCGCTCTTCGGTCAACATAGGCATAGGCACGCGGATCAAATCACCGACGGCTGCAGGGTTCAGACCCAAGTTTGAATCGCGGATGGCTTTCTCGACTTTCGCCGCCATATTGCTTTCAAAAGGTTTCACGCCGATGGTGCGCGCGTCCAGAAGCGTCACGTTGGCCACTTGGCTGACCGGAACCATGCTGCCCCAGTATTCGACTTCCACTTGGTCCAACAGACCGGTATGCGCACGGCCGGTACGCACTTTCGCCAAATTCTCTTTCAGCACTTCTACCGAGCGCTGCATTTTGCTTTCCGCTGTTTTTTGAATATCATTAATCATTTTCTGCTTTCAAATAAGATACTGAATTTAAAACCTCGCCCGGACGCATGACCATCCGAACGGCAATCAAGCTGTTAACTGCGCATAGTACCGTCATTCGGCGATTCCGACAAGGCAGGGGCGGTTTTGGACCTTGTTTCTTAACTGATATTTAAATGTTGTTGTACATGAGTTTGGGGCGGGAAAGCATGGGCTGCCTCAAGATAGCCGAATTTATGTGCGCATAGATAAAAAGGTCGTCTGAAAACCTTATCAGCCGGTTTTCAGACGACCTTTACCTACTCTGACACTAACCTCTCATAATGAAAGATGGAGGCAAAACAGGAAAATACGTGCCTGTTAAGATGCAATCACGAACCAAAGACCTCGAAGAAGCAGGTATATCAATAATGCGATGGTGATGTTGTTGTATCGCCATTTCATTTGGTTGATGGAAAAAACCAGCAGTATGAGGAGAAAGAATTGTCCTATGTATACCCATACCATGTCTGCTGACACCAATACGGAACAAATCAATCCCAAAGGCAAAAGAATCATCCAAGCAGGCAACGAAGCAATCGCCCACTTCGGTTTTCTATTACGTGCACGGACAAATTCTCCAACATTAGTAAAGGTCGTCTGCTTCTGCGTAATCAAAGACAAAATACTTATACCGCCATAAGCTACGGCGCAAATATACAGCGCTTGTTGATAGTTGCTTACGAAACTGATCGAAGCTAAAGGCGTAAGAAGTCCAAGGACGATAAAAGTCAATCGGGAAGAGCGCAGGTGCAGGCGTTCTGCCATAGCCGCGCGGGCGGCAACGCTGCATAAGACAACAGAAACAATGGAAGCAATAATTGGGGATACTATATTGGATACACCTTCACTCAAGTATGAAAGATCTTCCGCGGCGGACAACATACCGGTGACGAACATGACCATGACAACAAACAGCAATAGGAGTTGCAACAGAGATCCTTCCCATTGATTGTTGCCGCGTTTGAACTGCAAAGCATTGACCAATATCAGACAGGCAAGCACCCATGAATTAAGCGGCATGGTCACCCACATGATGAAAAACTCATTGCTTTTATGATCGGGATGAAGCATGGTCAACCCCATCAGTATCCAGCCGATAAGGAAAATAACCCAACCGGTCAAAGGTGCGACAACAATCCTCGCCCAAGCCATCTGCCACGGAGACAAAGAAGACATACGCAACTGGTCAAACGCATTGCTGGATACATCTTGGCGCAAACTGCGCTCAATCTGCAGATAAAGGGCGATATTTGAAATGAATGCGCCGAATGTACCGACTCCGGCAATATATTCCACCAAGTCCTCAGAATTTGCTTTAGCAAAGATAAACAGGCTGTAGAGTATGATGATGCCTGCAATCATGCCCCAGCTCATGTTGAGCCACATCAGCCTTTGGAATTCGGCGTTAACCCGGATTTTAGGGATATTCAATTTATTGTCCATCGGCTTGCTCCTGTTTGTGGAGATTGAGGCTGTTTTGATAACTGTTTAGCAGCGACGCTTTAATGACAGAAGCTTCACTCAAAGGCAGATTTTGCTCAAACAGCTTGCGCAACAAGGCTGCACGCGCTTCTTCTCCCGCATCCAATACGACGGTAACGGCATGATTGTTCCATTCTACCCTCTTAACCCCTTCCGTATTGCGGACTCGCTCGAATATGGCTTCGTCCAAACCGACAAAGTGCAGCGAAACAGTCTGATCTTCGTTAACATCATCATTAACAGATTGAAATGCCTGAACACGCCCGCCTTTGATCACCAGCATATGCGAACAATATTCATCCAGTTCGGAAAGAATATGGCTCGATACCAAAATGCTCATGCCTTCATCTTTGAGCTTCAGCAGCAACAAAGACAACTCATGTCGTGCTTCAGGGTCAAGACCGCTGGCAGGTTCATCCAAAAGCAGGAACTTAGGACGATGGATGATGACTTGCCCGATACCGACACGCTGCTTCTGACCGCGAGAGAGATCGCTGACTTTGGCATACAGTTTATGTTCCAAATTCAGCAGGCGAACGGTTTCCAGCAGCAAATCGGGAAGTCGCGCATCCGGAATACCGCGGGATTTGGCAGCATAAGTTAAGCACTGGATCACGCTCAAACCATCCGGCAATCCAAAAAAATCAGGCAGGTAGCCGAGTTTGGAAAAGCTGTCGCGCGGATTATCAAGAATAGGCAGACCGTCGAGCAAGACATCGCCGGATGTCGGGATTTCCAATCCTGCCATACAACGCATCAAAGTGGACTTACCGGCACCATTAGGTCCGATTAATCCGGTAATGCTGCCCTGCGGAAGCTCAACCGAGACATCGTACAATGCCTGCGTATTGCCGTAGTAAAAATCTAGATGTTGGACATTAATCATAATATTTATAAGATATGAAGTGGTTGGATGCAAAAATCGGGGGCGGCAACGCTAACAACTTAACCTTCATCACGCGGATGAAATGCCAAAATAGCTTTTCAGACGACCTCAATCATTCCTTGGCATTTAAGGATAAACATTCAGTCTCAGCCGCTCCGATCTTGAGCCTTCGTATTATCAACAAAAAACTGTTTGACATACAAAAAACTGCTTCTGCGGTCGCGTTATAGTGGATTAACTTTAAATCAGGACAAGGCGACGAAGCCGCAGATAGTACATCAGGACAAGGCGACGAAGCCGCAGACAGTACAAATAGTACGGCAAGGCGAGGCAACGCCGTACTGGTTTAAATTTAATCCACTATAATAGAAGGACGGATAACTTTACCCCATATCAGCGAACTTAAAAAAGCGGCAAGGACATCTTCCCAGCCGCTTTTTGTCATCGGTTCGTTACTATTCCCGTTTATAAACGGCATTTGAAACATCATCAAACATCTCAAGAGATACGTTTTCAGACGACCTCTCGGCATATGGGCAATCTTTTACTCAAAACAAAAATCAATCAAAAACCAACTCGGCTTCAAGCGAATTCGCTATATCAGCCATACACGCAAAAGCGGTATCAACCGACCAGCAAATCCGCCCAAGTTTCCGGCTGTGCCCATACGATGCGGGGCACATCTAAATGGCGGTTGTGTGGTGCATCATAAAGACGATGCTGCCACAGGGGCGGCAATGTGCCTTCAATGTTTGGTTTGTCATCGATGAGGATATCACCGCGCACCCAGGTTTTGTCTTTGGCAATGATGACGCGCCGTGTCCATTCCTCACCCAAATGCTGCTCTACCCAAGCAATTTTTTCGCCTGCACAGTAGCGGTATTGGTTCACTGGCGCAGTACAGATGCGTACGTCGTGCCCGGCAGCCAAAAGTGCGCGGGCGGCTTCGACTGCGCCAGGAACAGGTGGCAGGCTCTCAAAAAAACCAACCGATCCGTAAAGCTCTGCCGCGCGTGCTTGCAGGTGTTCGGGCAGGCGGTCGCGAATATAGAAGAGATGTTCTTTGCCCTCTATCGGCGCATCTTCGCCAAAGCGGTTGCGCCAATGCCGGCGGAACCCGCTTTCAAAATCGGCAAGTACATTGTCTTGATCAAGCAAGATGAGCATAGTATGACCTCAAGATATTGTCGAATAACGGCAGAACGTATGAAATAGCTATACCTAGAAATCAGGCATTATAAATCAGTCGTCCGTAATTTTCCTATGGATGACTGCGGGGCGAATGCAGGCTTTTCGTCCTAATCTACATCTGCCTGTCCTCTGCAGGATCGGACAGAAAGGCGGAGATTTTTCTGTATTCATCGGCAGAACAGGTAATTTTGAACAATATCTTTCCATTTGAACGGTAACTTGCGACAAGCTGCTGCCCGGTATGTTTCAATATGATCTTATGATGAGGTATCAGGGCTTTGCCTGCGTATCGGCCGCAAGTGATGATGTAATCTAATCTGGCCGGCGTTATGTTAATGCTGCCACATGACCGATTATGATTTGTAGCAATCCTGATTTGTAGCAATCCACCATACTCCACCGTGTGCCGGATTTCGGCAATTTTAGGTTCCGACATGGAAAACAGTGCAAAAATAAAGGTTGTCAGTATATTCATACGGTCTCTTTAATTTGATAGAAGACAGTTAACTTTACCCTATACCAGCGCATTTAAAAAAGCGGCAAGGACATCTTCCCGGCCGCTTTTTTGTTATCGGTTCGTTACCATCCCAGTTTAGAAACGGCGTTTGAAACATCATCAAACATCTCAAGAGATACGTTTTCAGACGACCCCACAATTACTTGGGGCGGCAACAAACGAATAATAGACAAATCCTGTTACCATATTTTCGACAGTTTTTCTTTAACTTTAGTCTCCATTTCAGCACTCAAATGGCGCCCCAGCATTTTGCCGAAATCTTCTTCAGGCGTGTAGTTCACCAACTCAGGGGCTTTAACGACATCTCTAGCAACACTATATACGCTGCCGAAATCATCAATCAATCCCACTTCTTTAGCCTCCGAACCCGTATAGATACGTCCGCTGAAAACATCAGAATACTGCTGATCTTTCAAACGTTTGCCACGTCCGAGTTTAACCGATTTAATAAATTCCTTATGGATATCCGTCAGCATTTTTTCCCAAATCTGAGTTTGTGCAGGCGTTTCAGGAGAAAACGGATCGCCCATGCCTTTATTGCTGCCCGCGATTTTCAGACGACGTTTGATACCGATTTTATCCATCAATCCCGTCGCATCAAAACCTCCGCCAATCACACCGATACTGCCGACCACGCTGGAAGGATCTGCATAAATCTTGTCAGCTGCCGCCGCAATGTAATAACAGCCCGATGCACACATATCTTCCGCCACCACATACACAGGAATGTCTTTATGCTCCGACTTCATACGACGGATTTCGTTGAACGCAATATTTGAAACCACAGGCGAGCCACCCGGACTATTGGCGCGGATGATAATCGCTTTAGCATTGGGGTTATTGTAAACCGCCTCCATACCGGTACGCAGCATCTCAACCTGATCATCAAGTTCATTGCCGATTTCACCTTTCAAATCGATAACTGCCGTATGCTCCCCACTACTTTGCACTGCATCGGTATCGTCTCCAAACAGTGACGCAATAAACATGAGAAATAAAATCACACCGATAACACGCCAAATATTGCGCCAAATACGGGCATTACGTTGCTCTTTATAAGAAGCCAGCAAGACTTCGCGCAATACTTCACGCTCCCAAAACGAGCCGGAATGAGATGAGGGATTATTCCCCTCGCGAGAATAAGGTTCCTGCATGATCGGTACTTTCATTGTTCAAATTTTGACACTCGGAACCACAAATCAGGTAGTTCCAACATTTAGAGGATGTCTCCTATCCAATAACCCCGCATTCTACCGTCCTAAAAGATAAAATTTCAATCATCAGCAAATATTTGAACAAAGTTTTCATTTTATAACGAAATTTTTGGTTTCCACATTAGGGAGAAATCCAAAGAAAACTGCGTCGGGAAATGATATGGGATATTATGCGTAATGATAAAAGCTTGAAGATGATTTATGATGACTATTTTAAGTACGCAGTTTATACCTATCATAATGCTGTTTTGTTCGGCAAAAAATACCGATACCGTCGATATAAACATAAAAAGCGCAGACAAATCGAACATCAAATGCCATCCTTCCGAGTATCGATTCAATATACTGCCTCCGTCATCGCCTATTCCGGAAAATGCTTTTCAAAACATCCGTAAGAGTGTAATAAGCGTAGATTGGGTTGGAAATCCAACATCTATCAAGGTCGTCTGAAATTTTCAGATGACCTCTCTACCAATAGTAGTCGTCCTGTTCAATTGTTCATATGGTTTTGATACACCATCATCACAAACCTGCCGACCACATTCTCTAGGTAAAGAATTGATTGTTCGATAACGGAGAAAAGGCTAAAAGCACAAAGAAACTATGAAAATGCCAAAAAAAAACATCAGAAAAATGCAGAAACCAGCCCCAGATGATTTAAATAACTTACTTGTCTATTTTAAGGACTAAAATGACCAATCAAGTTAAATATGATCGCATTAAAGACCGCCAGGGATTGTTTAAAGAAGATTTTTTTAAAACCAGTTATTCTGAAAATCTACAACTACTACAAGAGTGGATAGAAGAAAGTAAGAGTGACTCAACTATTCCTTCAGATGCACTGCCTCAACAACTTTATCTAACAATGCTTACCGAATACACCGCAGGATTTCCGATAGAAGAAATCAAGAAGCGTATGAATCAAATAGTTTATTACTGTAAGCAATGCCTGGATATACACAGGCAATACGGGCAAAAGGAAGACATCATGTTTATTTGGGGGCCGGAGGAGTGGGCGGGAGAAGAGCACCCCAACATTATCGGACTTTGCCTCTTGTTCGAACGGATTGACTGGCTGGAAACCATTAAAGACAGCTTCGATCCCTATAACGACGACGAAATGTATTACGATCCCTCGTTCAGGGCTTTAATGAATATGGCGATATCCACGAAATTTGACCCCAGCGCCAAATTTGCCAAAGGCGGACACAACTTCCGCAAACCCCTACTGCAAGCAATCATGGCAGAAAGCAAGGAAGAAACCCTGAAACACCTCAACACCTACCTCGCCGGCTGGTACGAAGGCAACCGAAAAATCGGCAATCTCCTGATTGACACACATTTGAACCAAGATCCCGAATATGGCGGCTATATCGGCTACTGGAGTTTTGAATCCGCCGCAGTCGCCTATTTGAAAGACTTGGACGACACCTCCTTGCGGCAGTACCTGTACTACCCTAAAGACATGGTCGATTGGGCGAGGGCGCAGAAGCTTAGCTTAAGCACGAGCGGGAGCAATACGGCAAGGGTGGATTGATATGAAGAAAATCGTTTTATTATTATTTATTTATTTATAGTAGTTTTGCTATGGCTGAACAAAATATTTTTCCTGTTCGCGAAGTGCAAAATTTGTTGGGTTATGGGCAGCTAGAGTTTTTAAAGCCAAATAAAAAGAATATTTTTATGCGCTATACAATGAAAAATAAAGGAATAGAAACATATTCCTTACAAGATGGCTGTTATCAAAAAGATAAAGTAGATAATTGTGTATCTGAAATTGTTTATCTGGAATCTTCTCCTGATGGCAAGTATTCGATACTTATGCATATAGAAGGAGGCATGGTAGGGGATTTGGAAGAAAACTCCTCGCATTATCATGAAACCAATAATATTTTGATTTTAAATAATAAAAGTGAGTGTTTGGTTATGGCGCCTTCTAAATACTACCATTGTGCACACTAAGGCGGTATTGCAGCCCGCTACCTTTTCAGACGACCTTTCCACATAGTCCTCTCCATGCATCCCGTTCTGACGGCTGAATGAGATCTTTGCAAAAAAGCCCTTCCCTCGA
>NZ_KV794893.1:34636-40035 GCF_001808875.1 Neisseria sp. HMSC064E01 | reverse complement strand
GCTTCGTACAAGACAATCATGTCCTGAAATTCCTGTTTGTTCATACGCCAGTCTTTGGCATCAAGCAGAGTGGCGGCACGATACCAAAGATGGGATTCGGCATCGGGTGGAGATGGAGGCGTCCAAGTCGCGCAGGTGTATTGTGTACGCTTCGAGTCAAAGGCTTTGGGTGCTGGATGGGTTTGGGTGTAATCGCGGTCGGATTGGGACGGCGAAACCGAGCCGCAGGAAGCTAAGAGGGGGATAAGCAGGGCGATGAAAGTGAGTTTGTTCATGGTATGTGTTGATTGTGTTTGCATTGAGGTCGTCTGAAACTGAAAATCAGGTTTCAGACGACCTCTTTATGGGTTTCAACCTATCCTTTTAAACGGCGGCAGGCTGGCTAGTAATTGTTGGCCGTATCGCTGCGTTTTGACGCGGTTGTCGAGGATAGTCACGCGGCCGTAGTCTTGTTCGGTGCGGATGAGGCGGCCGACGGCTTGGATGAGTTTGATGCCGGCTTCGGGGACGGTGATTTCGATAAAGGGGTTGCCGCCGCGCTGTTCTATCCAGCGGTTTTGGGTTTTTTCGATGGGGTTGTCGGGCATGGCGAAGGGGAGCTTGGCGATGATAACTTGCACGCAGGCGGTGCCGGGCAGGTCGAGTCCTTCGGCGAAGCTGTCGAGTCCGAAGATGATGCTGGCTTTGCCTTCTTCTATGGCTTGGTGGTGTTTTTGCAGGAGGACGGCTTTGGGCAATTCGCCTTGTACGAGCAAGAGCGGCAGGTAGTCTTCGGGCAGGCGCAGGGCGACATCCTGCATTTGTTTGCGCGAGGAAAACAGGACGAGTGTGCCGATGGCTTCGGTGGGTGAAATGAGCTTGGGCAGCCATTCGACAATGGCGGCGGTGTGCGCGGCGGGGTCTTTGGGGCTGGCGTGCACGGGCGGGATGTAGAGTTCGCCTTGTGCGTCGAAATCAAACGGGCTTTCTAGGGCGAGGGTGGTGGTTTCGGGCAGCCATTGCAGTCCGGTTTGGCGCAGGATGAGGTTGAAGCTGCCCAAGGATTGCAGGGTGGCGGAGGTCAACACTGCGCCTGCCGCGCGCCGCCACAGGCTGTTGGCGAGGTGGGACGCGCTGCTGATGGGGCTGGCGTTGAAAATGTAGTCGTTTTTGTCGTCGGCGCGACGGGTTATCCATTTTGCCAGCGGTTCTTCGCCCTCAAGGGGGACGGTGGAGAGCAAATCCCATGTGGCGGTGATTTGTTCGATACGGGCGCGGAATACGCCGAATTCGGTACTCAGGCGGTCGATTTGCGCGCTGTTTTGGTCTTTGTCGCGGCGGGCGGCGGACAGGGCGTCGTTGAGGCTGTTGATGTGTTTGTAGAGGCTGCGGGCGGCGATGGCGGTGTTGGAAACGGTGGTTTCGAGGCCTTCGGGGATTTTGCCGTCTTCCCACAGCCAAGTCGGTTCGCTGTTGGTCCGTCTGTCGTTTTCAGACGACCCCAAGCCCAAAGACGGCTCTTCGGCGAGGTGGAACTGCCATTCGTGCAGGCTTTCGAGCAGCGCGGCGGCGGCTTCGTCGGCAAGGTTCGCTAACTCACCTTTGTCGGTGAGTGCGGCAATTTTGCCGGTAACCTGCGGCAGTTTTTCCAACGCCCACACGGCTTGGTTCCACGAATGCTCGGCGGCAAACTGGCTGAGTGCTTTCTTGGGCAGGTGATGCGCTTCGTCGATGCAGTAGAAGCTGTTTTCAGGGTCGGGCAAAATCACGCCGCCGCCCATGCTGATGTCGACCATCAGCAAATCGTGGTTGGTGACGACGACATCGACGGTTTCCAGCGTGTCACGTGCAAGGTAAAACGGGCATTCCGAGCGGTTGGGACAGGCGGCTTTGAGGCAGCCGTAGTTGTCGTTGTTCACCTTCATCCAGATGGTGTCGTCGATTTTTTCCGGCCAAGTGTCGCGGTCGCCGTTGAACCGTCGGGCGGAAAATTCGTCGGCGATGTCGCGCAGCAGCTTCAATTCTTCGGGCTTGGGTTTGCTGTCCCACAACACGGCGGGGGCTTCAAAGCCGAGCAGGTTTTGCTGGGCGTTGCTTTGCGTGAGTTGGTAGAGTTTGTAGGGACAGAGATAGCGGCCGCGCCCTTTGGCAAGCGCGAAGGTCAGCTCCAAACCGCTTTTTTCAACCAGAAACGGCAGATCGCGGTCCACCAGCTGCTCCTGCAAAGCAACCGTCGCGCTGCTCACAATCAGCCGCTTGCCGCGCGTCTGCGCCATAATGCCGCCTGCCAGCAGGTAGGCAAGCGACTTGCCCACGCCGGTCGGTCCTTCGATCACGGCAATGCTCTCGCCCTCGCGCTTGGGCGGCTCGCCGCCTTCTTCGCGCGTCAATGTCCGCGAAAAAGCGTTGGCAACCGCCGCAATCATTTCCCGCTGCGACGCGCGCGGACGGAAACCGGGCAGGTTTTTGCCGATATTTTGGTAATGGTCGCGGATGGCGTTTTTTTCTAAATCGGTGAGCATTGAGGTCGTCTGAAAAGGTGGATTTGCTTATGAATTTGTTATTTTAGCATTTTTCGCGGACGGGTTCGGGAGAGATGGGAGAGGTCGTCTGAAAAGCATATTTTGGCGTTTTCAGACGACCTTTGGTAAGGGAGGCTGTATCGGGATAGGAGGTTTGAACTGTTGGCGTTCCTGTCCTCGCGTAGGCGGGGGCGGGAATGACGGAATTTGATGATATATCGTATTTAAAGTTAAGTATGTTTGCTATGGAGATGGGCAGCGGGGGTTCGGCGCGGGTGGGATCAATTTCTTGGTGCATCGTTAAAATAAAGATAAGGGCGCATGATCGCGCCCCTTCGGTTTTCAGACGACCCTTTAAGTTTGGTGGGGTGCTTAAGCCGTTTTGTTCCGCAACGGCAGTTTGATATGCGGTTTGGCAGGTTTGGGCGCTTCTTTCAAACCCAGTTTGATTTGCTGCTCTTCGCTCAACAAATTGCTCCAGTCGCCTTTTTTATACCACTCGCGCCCGTCCAATTCGATGGGGTGCTGGATACGCTCGCAGCCGTTGCCGCACTGCAAATCGTCTTCTTTGCAGTATTTGTCGCAACCCCAGCAGATGCGCTCCGGCGCTTTGGGGAAGATGGGGAATTTTTTTGCCATGGTGTGAAATCCTTGTTTTTATTTTCATGAAATTATAAATGATTCAATTGCGACAGCTTGGGTTTTGTACGTCTTTTTACGCTGGACAGTTAAGAAATGTATCGGGTCGTCTGAAAGGCGGAGTCAATCCGTGTTATATTTATACACATTGCATATAAATGAACTTCGATAAAACTAATCCGCCCTGTTGCACTCAAATGGCGGGAAGCCTGATATTTGAAACTATTTTTAAAGCAATCAATCAGTTGGATTTACTGTTAATTTCTTTAAAATTCAGTATGATATATTTCGCTCTGATATAATATGCGGGCAAGGCGTACGGAAGCCGGCGTCTTGTCTTTTTTCAACTTTAGATACTAAGGAACTTATATGTGCGGTATCGTCGGCGCCATCCGCGCCAACCACAATGTAGTCGATTTTCTGACCGACGGTCTCAAACGCCTTGAATATCGGGGCTACGACTCGTCGGGTATCGCCGTGAACACAGACGGCAAAATCAAGCGCGTGCGCCGTGTCGGCCGCGTGCAACTGATGGAAGATGCCGCGCGCGAAAAAGGCGTGTTCGGACACATCGGCATCGGCCATACCCGCTGGGCAACCCACGGCGGCGTGACCGAACCCAACGCCCACCCCCACATCTCCGGCGGCATGATTGCCGTCGTCCACAACGGCATCATCGAAAACTTCGAAGCCGAACGCGAACGCCTCAAAGCCTTGGGTTACACCTTCGAATCGCAAACCGATACCGAAGTCATCGCCCACAGCGTCAATCACGAATACACCCAAAACGGCGGTAAACTGTTTGAAGCCGTCCGCGCCGCCACCGCCCGTTTCCACGGCGCATACGCCATCGCCGTGATGGCGCAGGACAAACCCGAAGAAATGGTTGTTGCACGCATGGGCTGCCCGCTCTTGGTGGCATTGGGCGATCAAGAAACCTTCATCGCCTCCGACGTATCCGCCGTCATCGCCTTCACCCGCCGCATCGCCTATTTGGAAGATGGCGACATTGCCCTTCTAAGCGCAAACGGCATCGACAAACTCATTGACAAAACCGGTACTGAAACCCAACGCACCGTCAAAGTATCCGAACTGTCGCTCGCGTCGCTGGAATTGGGCCCTTACAGCCACTTCATGCAAAAAGAAATCCACGAACAACCGCGCGCCATCGCCGATACCGCCGAAGTCTTCCTTGACGGTGGCTTCGAACCCGAAAACTTCGGCGCGAACGCACGCGAAGTGTTCGACGATATCCACAGCATCAAAATCCTTGCCTGCGGTACGTCCTACTATGCCGCGCTGACCGCCAAATACTGGCTCGAATCCATCGCCAAAGTGCCGACCGACGTCGAAATCGCCAGCGAATACCGCTACCGCGACGTGATTGCCGATCCAATGCAATTGGTCATCACCATCTCCCAATCCGGCGAAACCTTGGACACGATGGAAGCCCTGAAATACGCGCAGTCTTTGGGACACAAACACAGCCTGTCCATTTGCAACGTCATGGAATCCGCCCTGCCGCGCGAGAGCGAATTGGTTCTGTACACCCGCGCCGGCGCAGAAATCGGCGTCGCCTCTACCAAAGCGTTCACCACGCAACTGGTTGTATTGTTTGGCTTGGCGGTAACGCTGGGCAAACAGCGCGGCTTGGTTTCCGCCGAAAAAGCGCGCGAATACGTCGAAGAGCTGCGCCAACTGCCCGGCAGCATCCAACACGCCCTCAACCTTGAGCCGCAAATCGCCGCCTGGGCGCAAAAATTCGCCAAGAAAAACAGTGCACTGTTTTTAGGTCGTGGCATCCACTTCCCGATTGCTCTCGAAGGCGCGTTGAAGCTGAAAGAAATCACCTACATCCACGCCGAAGCCTATCCCGCAGGCGAATTGAAACACGGCCCGCTGGCATTGGTGGACGAAAACATGCCCGTCGTCGTCATCGCACCGAACGACGGCTTGTTGGACAAAGTCAAAGCCAACATGCAGGAAGTCGGCGCACGCGGCGGCGAACTCTTCGTCTTCGCCGATTTGGACAGCAATTTCAACGCCACCGACGGCGTGCACGTCATTCGCGCCCCGCGCCACGTCGGCGTACTCTCGCCGATCGTGCACACCATCCCCGTGCAGCTCCTGTCCTACCACGCTGCCCTCGCACGCGGCACGGACGTGGACAAACCGCGTAATCTGGCGAAATCGGTTACAGTTGAATAAAGCCCGATTTGAACGGTAAAAGGTCGTCTGAAAACTGGGAAACCAAAGTTT
>NZ_KV794893.1:34172-34536 GCF_001808875.1 Neisseria sp. HMSC064E01 | reverse complement strand
TGCATCTGTTTCGCGGGTAGAACCCGCGCTACAATTTACTTCGACGGTATCTTATCTATTTCCTGCTCTGATTAAGAAGTGGGATTTAAGATTGAAAGAGGTCGTCTGAAAACTTTGGTTTCCCAGTTTTCAGACGACCTTGATTAATCAAAACACGTCTGAGATAAGCCGAACCTCGTAGCGTGGGCTTTGCCCACGAAGTTTGTTATCCGTCAGTCTGAATCGGACAGTTAACCTTGCATCTGTTTCGCGGGTAGAACCCGCGCTACGGTTTGTTTTGACGGTGTTTTATTCATTTCCTGATCCGATTAAGAAGGCAGGTTTGAGATTGAAAAGAGGTCGTCTGAAAACTTTGGTTTCCCAG
>NZ_KV794893.1:33867-34072 GCF_001808875.1 Neisseria sp. HMSC064E01 | reverse complement strand
CGATGGATTCCCGCCTGCGCGGGAATGACGGCTGGTGGCGGGTTCCGTATCAAAAACTAAGCCCGTAGCGTGGGTTTTACCCACGAATGAATAGAAATGATTGGATTCTGATGTCTAGGTTGAAAGTCGTGTGCAACGCCCGCGCTACTCTTATTTGACGAAAGGTCGTCTGAAAAACCTGAATCTTGGTTTTCAGACGACCTTT
>NZ_KV794893.1:0-33767 GCF_001808875.1 Neisseria sp. HMSC064E01 | reverse complement strand
AACCTGAATCTTGGTTTTCAGACGACCTTTTGTTCCGATTCAATCTCAAAGCATTAACACGGTATCAAATCCGTTTCGCTAATTCTTCTGCCTTGCCGATGTACAGCGCGGGGGTCAGGGCGAGCAGTTGGGATTTGGCTTCGGCGGGGATTTCCAGCGATTCGATGAAGACTTTCAGCACTTCGGGCGTGATGCCGCCTTTGCCGCGCGTCAGGTCTTTCAGTTTTTCGTAAGGATTGGCGACGCCGTGGCGGCGCATCACGGTTTGAATCGGTTCGGCGAGCAGCTCCCAAGTGGCATCCAAATCGGCGGCCAGCGCGGCGGGGTTGGGTTCGAGCTTGTTCAGGCCGCGCAGGTGGGCGGCGAAACCCAAAACGGCATAGCCTACGCCTACGCCCATGTTGCGCAGGACGGTGCTGTCGGTCAGGTCGCGCTGCCAGCGGGAGACGGGCAGTTTTTCGGATAAGAAGCCCAATACGGCGTTTGCCATGCCGAGGTTGCCTTCGGAGTTTTCAAAGTCGATGGGGTTGACTTTGTGCGGCATGGTGGAAGAGCCGACTTCGCCCGCTTTGACTTTTTGTTTGAAGTAACCCAATGAAATATAACCCCAAATGTCGCGGTTGAAGTCGATCAGGATGGTGTTGATGCGGCTGAGGGTTTGGAAGAATTCAGCCATGTAGTCGTGCGGTTCGATTTGGATGGTGTAGGGGTTGAAGGTCAGGCCGAGGCTGATTTCGACGAAGTTGCGGCAGTGGGTTTCCCAATCGACGTCGGGATAGGCGACCATGTGGGCGTTGTAGTTGCCGACGGCGCCGTTGATTTTGCCGAGGAATTCTTGCGCCTGAAGGTTTTTGAACTGGCGTTGCAGGCGGTACACGATGTTGGCGGTTTCTTTACCCAAGGTGGTCGGCGTGGCGGGCTGGCCGTGGGTGCGGCTCATCATGGGAACGGCGGCAAGATTGTGCGCCATGCTGGTGAGTTTTTCGATGATTTCGGCAAGTTTGGGCAAGATGACGGTTTCGCGCGCTTCTTGCAGCATCAGGGCGTGGGACAGGTTGTTGATGTCTTCGCTGGTGCAGGCAAAGTGGATGAACTCGCTGGCGGCGGCGACTTCCGGTACGCCGGCAAAGCGTTCTTTAAGCCAGTATTCGATGGCTTTGACATCATGATTGGTGGTCGCTTCGATGGCTTTGACGGCGGCTGCGTCTTCCAATGAAAAGTTTTCAATAACTTTGTCGATTTCGGCAAGCGTGAAATCGCTGAAGGCGGGAATTTCGGTGATTTTCGGTTCGGCGGCGAGGGCTTTTAGCCAGCTCAATTCGACTTTGACGCGCGCCCTCATCAGGCCGTATTCGGAGAAAATCGGACGCAATGCTTCAACGGATTGGGCGTAGCGGCCGTCTAGGGGGGAAAGTGCAGCGATAGGGTTGATCATGTCGGAGTCCTGTCGGTAGGTCGGTCAAACGGTTAAATCAAACAGTCAAATTGTTTGCAATTATACATGATTTGACCCGGCAACTTCGGGTCGTCTGAAACTACAACCTTCCCTTCAAAGCGTTTTTGACAAACGCCGCCGACTCGCGCAATACCGTGAAACCATAGCCGCCGTAAGGCTCGGAACAAAACGGCGCGGCATACACCTGAATATCGTGTCCCTGCCACTGCCTGTCCGCCATCATCTGCGCCCGCGCCAAATGAAAACCGGCGCTGACAATGACGACGCGCGGGCTGTTTTCAATAAAATCGCGGCTGAACACAATGTTCTCAAACGTATTTTCCGCCCGTCGCTCTTGGATAATGTCCGCCTTCGGCACCCCCATCTTCTCCGCAATCGCCTGCATATTGCCCGAAGCAGACTGAAAATCGCGGCTGAGTCCGCCCGACATCACCAGCTTTTTCACCTTGCCGGCACGATACAGCTCGACAGCCGCTTCAACGCGCGCCACCAAACAAGGATTCAGACGACCCCCCTCATAAGAACGGGTCGAAAGCACGACCGCAGCATCCGCCGGACGCACCGTATCCGCATCCAACCGCGACACCTGAAAATCGCGCCACATGATCCACAGCGGCAAAAGCGCGGCGGTAAAGAATAAAATCAATATAAAAACAAGGGCTTTTTTGAACATCCGAATCCTAAAATGATGAAAGTAATTGGAACGCGGCTGTACGGGCAGGTTCCGCTTGTTCTTAAGATTTTACGAAATTCATACAGCAAAAGGTCGTCTGAAAACAGGATTTTCAGACGACCTTTCATTCTTTAATAACTTACTTTTGCAACTGCGCTACCAACTGCCGCAAAGCTGAAATCTCCCGATCCTTTTGCGCCAGCAGCAAATCCTTGTGAGCCAGCAGTTCACGGCTGTGTTCCAAGCCTAGCTTTAGTTTTTCGAGTTCAATCGTAATCTGCTCATTTGCCCCATAATCGGGATTGTTGCTGTTGTTCGTTCCGATCAATAAAACTAATTCTTTATCATCCGAAGCAATCAATTCACCAATATCGATTTTAAAAATTCTCGCAAGCTTTTCTAACTTTACCAAATCTAATTTGCTCTCGTCCCGTTCAAGCCGAGAATAACTGCTTTTCGACATATTCAACCGTTCTGCCATATCTTCCTGTGACCAATTGTTCAACTCACGCAAAGCACGGATTTTGTTGTTGACAGACATTCACAGCCTCCTTGTAGTCGGATGTAATTAAATTTGGGAATTTATTCCGATAAACGGTCTTAAAGCATAATAATTGGTATTGATAAGGGATGCGCGGTAAATATATTATCCTGAATGGCATATCTTTGCAAATTTATGCATTAATTAGTAAAGCAAAATGTCGGAAATAACTAGCTATTACATTTTTCAATACATCTTCTATTCAAACACAGGAATATAAAATGAAAAAATCTTTCTTGCTTTGTGCGACAGCAATTCTATTAGGAGCTTGCGGAGGAGGCGGAGGTGGTGGTGCGACACCGACAACTGCACCGACACCAACGGTGAATTTAGATAACAAACCAGCAGAACCTACACCTACTATTTCAGATAACAATACTGAAACAACTAAAAATACTCAAACCGAAGCAACCGAAACAAAAATGCCTGAGCCAACAGCAGCACACAGTACACCGCCTGCTCCGATAGAAATCAAACCAAACGAGGTCAAAACTGATAATACTAGTAAAGTAGAAGCCCAGCCTTCTTCTCCTATTGAAACTAAACCTGAAATTAAAGAAATAACGAAACTAGAGAATACAGGTATTTATTTGGATAAAAACCAATTTGAAAAAGGGGAATTAACGAATATTGGAATGGAAATTGGTGGGAAGCGTATTGCAACCTTATCAGGTTATAACCGGAGTTACTCTTTCAATGGTGCAATGAAAAAAGATAAAGAGTTAAATGAAATTGTTATTGATAAAGTAGTTATACGTTTAATCAAGAAAGGTGTAGAAGCCACAGGACTTGCAGGAATGCAAGCGCAAGCCTTAACTTATGCACTAAAAACTGCTTATAACGCCAGTAAAGACCCGAAACGTGACATTTTCTATTTTGGCTTGGAGACAACTACAGCCGATATGCCGAAATCAGGTATTGCGACATATAGGGGTAATGCCAGCCGTTATGACAATATTTCTGGTAACGTAACGAATATCGGAACCTCAACCCTGTATGCCGACTTTGGACGTAAAAAAATCAGTGGAGATTTGGCAATCAATAAAGGGGTTCTTGGCGCATTCCGTCGCGATATTTCCTTGAAAGAAACCGACATTAAAGGCAACGGTTTTTCAGGTAGGGCAACCGCAGGTGAGGATAATATTCTGTTCCGTACCGTAGAAGGCCGCTATGAAGGTAAGTTTTACGGGCCAAAAGCAGAAGAAGTGGCAGGTAAGGCAACATTCCAAGGTGAAGCAATTGTCGGGCAACTGGAAAGTTTGAACACCAGCTTCAGCGCGGAACGCGGTGTAATTCATTAAACTCTTGCAGCTTTTGGGGTGGGTTGGCTTAATTCATAGTATGAGTGTCGACCTACCCTGCCCAGTAGCAATTTTATTAATGTATAAAGAAAGGGAAATATAATGAAATTTTCAATGCTGGCGGCAGTATCTGCCGTTTTGATGCTATCTGCCTGTGTCACTTCTGTACCGATGGGTAATGCAGATGTTTCCTCAAAAGCTAAAACTTTTGAGACTCCTACTGAAGGTAAGGCAGGACTTTACATATATCGTTCAGGCGTGCTTGGTGGTGCTTTGAAGAAAGATCTTTGGGTAGATGGTCACTGCCTGGGTACGTCTGCGCCAAATGTGTTCTTCTATACGGAAGTTGAAGGGGGTAAAGAGCATGTGGTAACGACTGCTTCGGAATTCTCAACCAATAGCCTGTCGCTACATACAGAAGCGGGAAAACATTATTTCGTACGTCAATATATCAAAATGGGTGCTTTTGTCGGAGGCGCAAATGTGAAGCAGGTTTCGGAGGCTGAAGGTAAAGCTGAAGTAATGAAACTGAACATGGCAGCTTCGGGGCAATGTCTTAAAGCTCATCCATAATTTAGATTAAAAAAGGTCGTCTGAAATTTCAGACGACCTTTTGACTTTTTGCGAAACAACCGAATCTTTAACCTTTGCGGCGGCTGCCTAAGTCGGCGGCGGCGGTAAAGAGTACGTCGGTGGAGGAGTTGAGGGCGGTTTCGGCGGAGTCTTGGATCACGCCGATAATCATGCCGACGCCGACGACGCGCATGGCGAAGTCGTTGTCGATGCCCAAGAGGCTGCAGGCGACTGGGATCAGCAGCAGCGAGCCGCCGGCAACGCCGGATGCGCCGCATGCGCCGACGGTGGCGACGAGGCTCAGGAGCAGGGCGGTGGGGTAGTCGACGACGATGCCTTTGGTGTGGGCGGCCGCCATGGCTAAGACGGTGATGGTAATCGCCGCGCCTGCCATGTTGATGGTTGCGCCCAGCGGGATGGAGACGGAGTAGGTGTCTTCATGCAAGCCGAGTTTTTTCGCCAATGCCATGTTGACGGGGATGTTGGCGGCGGAGGAGCGGGTGAAGAAGGCGTAGAGTCCGCTTTCGCGCAGGCAGGTGAAGACCAGTCCGTAGGGGTTTTTGCGGGTTTGCGACCAGACGATGAGCGGGTTCACGACGAGGGCGATAAACGCCATGCTGCCGAGCAGGACAGCTAAGAGGCGTCCGTAGCTGAGGAAGGCGGAAAAGCCGGTTTCGGCAACGGTTTGAGAGACCAGTCCGAAAATACCCAAGGGGGCGAAGCGGATAACCCATTGCACGACGGTGGTAACGGCTTCGGAGAGATCGGAGACGACTTGGCGGGTGGTGTCAGAGCCGTGGTGGCGCAATGCAGAGCCCAAAACCAACGCCCATGCGAGAATGCCGATGTAGTTGGCTTGTGCGATGGCGTTAATCGGGTTGGACACGAGCTTCATCAAAAGCTCTTTGAGGACTTGGACGATGCCGGACGGTGGTGCAAGGGTGGAGGTGGCTACGTCTTTAAACACCAGCGCGGTCGGGAATGCCATACTGGCGGCGACGGCGACGGCGGCTGCGGCAAATGTGCCGACGAGATACAGAATAATGATGGGTTTGATTTTGGCTTCGCCGCCTTTGCGGTATTGCACCAGCGCGGCGGTCACTAAGACAAACACCAATACGGGGGCGACGGCTTTCAATGCGCCGACGAACAATTCGCCGAGCAGCCCCGCGCCCAAGCCTGCTTTCGGGGAGATGGTACCGACCAATACGCCCAACATCAAACCGATGATGATTTGCGGTACGAGTCCGATACGGTTGACTGCGTTCAGCAGTGGATTACCACTTGCCATGATACATCCTCTTACTTTATGTGTTAAGAAACGTTGCATTTTAAAAGAAAATATCAATTATTGTGCAGGTTTACAGATTAAATTGAATGCTGTGGCGAAAAATGCTTGATTTTTTGTAGAATTAGGCAGTTTGTGCCATATTTTTCGGTTTGGAAGGAGTTAATGTGTTTGGCTTCTGTCGCGCAGAGGCAGACGCATCCGCCTTTTCAGACGACCCCTCTGTCTCTGGCGGGTTTTAAACCCGATTGAAAATAATGGTAGAATTTGGAACTTCTGTCGTTGAAACATTTTTTGCCATGACCAGACTGACTTCGCCCATTTTGATTGCCTCACTCGCCCTTGCCTACGGACACGCAGCCGCAGCCGATCTGCCGCGTGCCGAAGACTACGAACCGATTCCCGGCTTCAAGCAGGGCGGGCAATCCGAGCAGGCTGACAAAGTAGGCAAACTGACGCCCAAGTTTCCCGTCAAAATCGAAACCAAAAACAGCGAAGTCAAATCCATGCTTGAAGAATACCTGCCGCTGATTACCCAGCAGCAGGACGAAGAGTTGGACAAAGAGCAGGTCGGCTTCCTCGCCGAAGAGGCGCCCGACAACGTCAAAACCATGCTCAAAACCAAAGGCTATTTCAACGGCAGCGTCAACGTCCAAGACAACGGTTCGAGCTATACCGTCGCCGTCAATCCCGGCCCGCGCACCAAAGTCGACAACGTCAGCGTCGCCATCCTCGGCGACATCCTTTCAGACGACAACCTTGCCGAGTATTACCAAAAAGCCATGCTCAACTGGCAGCAGCCCGTTGGCGAATACTTTGACCAAGACGGCTGGAGCGGCAGCAAAACCTCCGTCCTCAGCGCAGTAACCCGTAAAAAATACCCGCTTGCCAAACTCAGCAACACCCAAGCCACCGTCAATCCCAACAACAACACCGCCGATCTGAACGTGATCGTCGAAAGCAACCGTCCCATTTATTTCGGCGACTTTGAAATCACCGGCACACGCCGCTATCCCGACAACGTCGTCGCCGGTCTGGCACGCTTCAAGCCCGGTGCGCCTTACGACCTTGACCTCTTGCTCGACTTCCAACAAGCGCTCGAACAAAACGGACATTACTCCGGCGCATCCGTCCAAGCCGACTTCGACCGGCTCCAAGGCGACCGCGTGCCCGTCAAAGTCAACGTTACCGAAGTCAAACGCCACAAACTCGAAACCGGTATCCGCTACGATTCCGAATACGGCCTCGGCGGACGCATCGGCTACGACTATTACAACCTCTTCAACAAAGGCTACATCGGCTCCGTCGTTTGGGACATGGACAAATACGAAACCACCCTTGCCGCCGGTATCAGCCAGCCGCGCAACAGCGAAGGCAAATACTGGACGACCAACACGTCCTACAATCGATCGACTACGCAAAACCTTGAAAAACGCGCCCTGACCAGCGGCATCTGGCGCGTACGCGACCGCAACGGCATCGAATCGCGCCTCGGTATCGAATTCATTACCGAAGACCGAAAAGTGCCCGATACCAATTACGACCTCGGCCGCAGCCACGCCACCATGCTGACCGCCTCGTGGAAACGCCAAAACATCGAAACCGAGCTGCGTCCCGAAAACGGCTACTACCTCGACGGCAAAATCGGCGCAACACTGGGCAACTTCCTGTCCTCCACCACTATGGCGCGCGCCACCGCCCGCGCAGGCTATTTCTACACGCCCGAAAACAAAAAACTCGGTACCTTCATCGTCCGCGGACAGGCAGGCTACGTTTACGCCCGCGAAGGTGAAAACGTGCCTTCCAGCTTAATGTTCCGCACCGGCGGCGCATCTTCTATCCGCGGTTACGAACTCGACAGCATCGGTCTGGAAGGGCCGAACAATTCCGTCCTCCCCGATAGGGCATTACTGGTCGGCAGCCTCGAATACCAGTTCCCGATTACCAAAAGCGTATCCGGCGCCGTCTTCCATGATGTCGGCGACGTTACCAGCAACTTCAAAAACATGAGTATGCAACACGGTACCGGCGTCGGCGTGCGCTGGTTCAGCCCCGTCGCCCCGTTCTCCTTCGACCTCGCCTACGGACACCAAGACAAGAAACTCCGCTGGCACATCAGCTTGGGTACACGGTTTTAAGGTCGTCTGAAAATCAAAAAGCAGGGGTGCATGATCGCATCCCTGCTTTTTTATAGTGGATTAACTTTAAACCAGTACGGCGTTGCCTCGCCTTAAGCTCAAAGAGAACGATTCTCTAAGGTGCTGAAGCACCCAAGTGAATGGTTCCGTACTATCTGGATTTTGGGGAATTTTGCAAAGGTCTCTATCTGTACTATCTGCGGCTTCGTCCGCCTTGTCCTGATTTTTGTTAATCCACTATACGTTGCTATCTGATGGAACCGCTCAGACCAAATGAGACCTTTGCAATAACATAGGTTACTAAAATTTTATGCTCAATCTCATTTTCAAAATGCAAAACTTTTCTGATTTTTCCTACTTTTTGCTCAATATTAGGAAGGTTTTAGTCAATTGAAATTTTTTGGCGCATTTTTATGCGTCAAATTTTGTTAGCAGACTATTTTGCAAAGGTCTCCAAATGTTTTGCCAAAAGATTCAGGGCAAACTCGACAGCCTGCGTTCTGACGGCTTCGCGGTCGCCGCTGAAGACTTGCATCTCTTCCAGCGATTCGGTCGGCGTGGACAAACCGAACCAGACCGTGCCGACAGGTTTCGCCGCGCTGCCGCCGCCCGGACCCGCAATGCCGGAAATGCTGAGGGCGTAGTCGGCTTGGGCGACGGCTTTGGCACCGCGTGCCATTTCGTACACGGTTTCGCGGCTGACCGCGCCGTGTTGCAGCAGCGTGTCGGGCATCACGCCGAGGCGCTCCTCTTTGGCTTGGTTGCTGTAAGTGACGAAACTTTGATGAAACCATTGCGAGCTGCCCGCAATGCTGGTGAACGCGCCCGCCAGCAGCCCGCCGGTACAGGATTCGGCGCAGGTGACGGTTTGGCGGCGTCGGGTCAGATGTTCGGCGATGGTTTGCAGAGCAGTCATGAGATGTCCTTTCGTGGGGCAGGTGTGTTGCCTGGTCTATTAGGCTTGGCAGAACTCTATTATAGAAGGATTGCGGAGAGTGGGGTCGTCTGAAAATCGGAATACTCGGTTTTCAGACGACCTTTTGATTATTTATCCCAGCTTCGAAACCGTTTCTAATACTGAATTCACAAATACTCATGCCGTCATTCCCGCCTCCGCCTACGCGAGGACAGGCTACGGTGGGAATCCACTTTTGAATTTTGGGAACTGTTTTTCAAATATCTGTTTCTGAAAATTGCCGATGGATTCCCGCCTGAGCAGGAATGACGGCAGATGATGCTGTATCAAAAACTAAGCCACCCGTAGCGTGGGTTCTACCCACGAATAAACAGAGATGATTGGATTCGGACGTTCGGACGGGAGGTCGTGGGCGAAGCCCACGCTACGATTTACTGCAACGGCAATTTGTTCCTTCCCCCGTCCGGCGGGGGAAGGTTAGGATGGGGGTGGCTTTGTGGGTTTAGGTATAGTGGATTAACTTTAAACCAGTACGGCGTTACCTCGCCTTGCCGTACTATCTGGATTTTGGGGAATTTTGCAAAGGTCTCTATCTGTACTATCTGCGGCTTCGTCGCCTTGTCCTGATTTAAATTTAATCCACTATAAAATCAAATTCGTGCAAGCCGTAGAACCACCTTCTCCCCCAGACGGGAGAGCCAGCCGCCCGCAACGTGGGTTCTACCCACGAATAAACAGAGATGATTGGGTTCGGATGTTCGGGCGGCAGGTCGTGGGCGAAGCCCACGCTACGGGTTTGGTTTATCCCAAGTCTGCGTCCATTTGACGGAAAGGTCGTCTGAAAACCGGAATACTTGATTTTCAGACGACCTTTTACAGGGAGAGGTTGACGGATAGAGCCTGTGCGCCGTCGGGTTTCAGACGACCTGTGTTCACGAGCTGAGCAGGGTTTGGGCGAGGAAGCCGCCTTTTTCTACACCGGGCAGGATGAAGAAATAGCCGCCGCCGAAGGGGCTGATGTATTCTTCCAGCGGTTCGCCGTTGAGCAGGTTTTGGACGAAGATGAAGCCGTCAGCGAGGTTGGCTTGGTAGCAGATGAACACCAAGCCGACGTCGAGCTGGCCGTTGGCGGCGAGGCCGCGGGAGTAGTTGAAGGCGCGGCGGTAGAGCAGGTGTTTTTTCATGAACTCGGGGTCGCGCGGGTTGGCGAGCCTCATGTGGCTGTCTTTGGGGGTGGTTTTGCCGTCGGGGTCTTTGGCGAAGTCGGCGGTGTCGCCTTCTTTTTTGCCGTCCATGGGGGCGCCGCTGTATTTGCGTCTGCCGAAGATTTCGGTTTGTTCCTGCAAGGGGGTTCTGTCCCAGAATTCGACGAAGTGGCGGATGAGGCGGACGGCTTGGTAGCTGCCGTTTTTCGCCCAGGCGGGTTCGTCTTGGCTGTTGGCGGCGATGCCTGTCCAGAGGACTTGGTCGGCAATTTTGGGATCGGATACGTCGGGGTTGCCGGAGCCGTCGCGGAAGCCTAAGAGGTTGCGGGCGGCGATGGCGCCGGGTTCGGCTTTGGGCAGCCAGCCGTCTATGCTCCAGCGGATAACGGCGGTTTGGGCGGTGTTTTTGATGATGTCGCGCAGGGCGGCTTGGCAGGTTTCGGGGGTGAAGGCGCAAATTTGGAGGCTGAGGTCGCCGTCGCACCATGATTTTTGGAGGCGGTCGTTGGGAAAGTCGCGCATTTCTTGGAGGTGGCGGGGTTTTTTGTCTTTGAGTCCGAAGCGGTCGTCAAAGAGGCTGCTGCCGACGCCGACGGTGATGGTGAGGCCGTCGGGGCGGAATGTTTTGCCGAGCAGGCCGCTGCCTGCGGGGGGGAGTTTTTCGTCGCCGTCTTGGTATTCGCCGCCTTGGGTGAGGAATTCGATGCGGGCGGTGAGGGTGCGGAAGAGGTTTTCGAGTTGTTTGGGGTCTTTGGCGGTTACGTCGAAGGCGCACATGATGCCGAAGAGTTGGTGCGGGGTGGTGATGCCGGCCTGGTGGGTGCCGTAGCAGGGGTAGGCTTGCGGGGAGTGTTCGTTGTTGCGGGTCTCGGCGGCGGTTTCGCCTTGTTGTTTGCCGGCGAACCAGCCTGCCGCACCGGCTGCGCCTGCGGCAAGGACGGTTTTGAACAGGGTGCGTTTGGTCGGTTGGGTGGGTTGTGAGTTGTCTTGGCTCATGGTGGAGTCCTTTGCGGGGATTCGGGCTGCGGTATGTACGCGGTTGTTTTGTTTAAGTTTGCTATTTTGAATTTTCAGACGACGTTTAAGGTCGTCTGAAAACTTTGAATCATCGATCAATCCAATAAACGGTAAGGGATGCGCGATTTCCGCGTGCGTGGCTGCGCCACACACCCTACCTGTTCTTCTACCGGAGGATTAGCGGACCTCCGAAATGCTTGCATTTTGGGCAAACCAAGCTTCGCAGGAAGCTGAATATTGGAACGGCGATACAGCTAACCCGTTTAATTTTTGATACGGCTGTCAGCAGGGGCAGGTTGGGTTGGCAAACCCGACCCAGCCTACGATTTCTATTCGGGTTTTCGCGGGCAAAGCCTACGCTACGACAGTTCCCTTTCGGTGGAGAGGGCATCAGCGATAAGTTTTCAGACGACCCCTTGTATCTCAAAAGGTCGTCTGAAACGGGCGGGTCAAGTTTATTTGAGGCCCAGTGTGCCGCGCAGTTGGCTCAGGTCTTCGGCAAGGGCGTTAATCGGTGCCTGAAGGGTTTTGCGGTCTTCTTCGCTGAGTTTGTCGTAGGTTTCAAAGCCGTCTTTGGTTTTGTATTTGGCGAGGATGTCGGTAACTTGTTTGAAGTTGGCATCGACTTTCTCGAGCAGGGCTTTGTTTTTCTCGGCAATCATCGGACGGAAGAGTTCGACGATTTTTTGCGCGCCTTCGATGTTGGCTTGGAAGTCGTTCAAGTCAGTGTGGCTGTAACGGTCTTCTTCGCCGCTGATTTTGCTGCCGGCAACTTCTTCAATCAACACTGCCGCGCCGCCGACGACTTTGTTCGGCGGGAAGGAGAGGGCGTCGATTTCTTTTTGCAGGGCTTCAACGTCTTTCATGAGTTTGTCGGCAATGTCTTTCACGCCGGATACGTCTTTTTTGATCCAAAGGGCGTGTTCGATGCGGTGGAAGCCGGTGAAGGCCGCGTCTTCGGTTTTGTCTTTGAAGTCGTCTTCACGCGCGTCGATGGCGGGGTCGAGTTCGTTGAAGAGTTCGGCAATCGGCTCGATGCGTTCGTAGTGGGTGCGGGCGGCGGCAAACTGGGATTTGGCTTTTTCGATGTCGCCCGCTTTGACGGCGTCGGTGAAAGCTTTGGTTTTGGCAACCAGCTCTTTGGCTTCGCCTTGGACGTAAACTTTATAGTCGGCAAGCGGTTTGGCGAGTTTTTCCAAATCAGCTTCGTTGCCGGTGTCTTTAAAGCCGCTGTCGGTTACTACCAACTTGCCGCGCGGGTTGGTCAAAAGGCCGCAGGTCATTTCGTATTCGCCCGGCAGCAGGGTAACGGTCATTTTGTCGGAAAGTCCGGGGGCGATGTTTTCACGTTCGTCAACCACCATCACGCCTTTGAGGATTTCCCATTCCAGCTTGCGGCCGCTGTTGTTTTTGATGTTGAACACGACTTGTCCGCTCGGTACGGTCAGTTCCATCGGTTCGCAGGCGGTGTCGTTCACGCCGACGTTGACGGTGCCGTCGGCATTCGCGCTTGATGCACCTGACGCGGCAGGCGCGGATTTTTCCGCTTCGGGCGGCTGACACGCGGTCAGACCCAAAGCCAGCATCACGGATAAAGCAGTTATATTGAGTTTTTTCATTTCAAACCTCTTTGGCATGTTGATAAGAATGAGATACGGAATTTTTAAGCGTCACTAGGGGCTGTCGACAGTCCCTAATGTCTTTCAGACGACCTCTGCACCGCAGCGGGCCTGCTGCCGTGCAGAAACCAAATCATGACCGGAACCAAATACAGCAGCCACGCCAGCACCTCGCCCTGCGTCGGGTGGTCGGTATAGCCGAAGAAGCCGCCGAGCAGCACGCCCAGCGGACTGTCTTCATGCAGGTATTTGGAAGAATCAAACACCACCTCTTGCAGGTGGTTCCACACGCCCGCCTCATGCAGTGCGCGCAGCGAACCGGCCACCAAACCGGCAGCCACCACAATCAAAAACGCGCCCGTCCAGCGGAAAAACTTCGCCAGATTCAGACGCATACCGCCCTGATAAATCAGCGCGCCGATGACCACTGCGGCCAGCAGCCCCAATACCGCGCCGACGGGCATAGACCAAGTCGGACTCTGCTGAAACACCGCCAAGAGGAAAAACACACTCTCCAGCCCCTCGCGCGCCACAGCCAGAAAAGCCATGCCGACCAAAGCCCAACCTTGGCCGTTGCCTCGGTTTAAGGCCGTCTGAACCGAATCCTGAAGCTGCTGCTTCATCGAACGGGCGGCTTTTTTCATCCATAAAATCATATAAGTCAGCATCGCCACCGCCACCAAACCGATAACGCCGACCACAAATTCCTGTTCCTTCTGCGGAATCTCGCCCGTTGCCGAATGGATGCCGTATCCGATGCCCAAACACATCAGCGCAGCCAAAGCCACGCCCAGCCACACCTTAGGCATCAGCCGCGAATGTCCCGACTGTTTCAAAAAACCCGCGACGATACCGACGATCAAAGCCGCCTCGATGCCCTCGCGCAACATAATCAAAAAAGCAATCAACATATATAAAACAAACCTTAAAACTAAATATCCATATGAGGGCCAAAACCAGCCCATTTTGCCTTCACTGCATTCGGATTCACACGCAGCAAATATTCATAAAGCCTGTCGAAACCTTCATGGCCGAACCACAGGCTTTCCCTCGGACAACGCGATAAACAAATACGCCCCGCGTTCCGCAATACAAAAGCTTGCGGCTGAAAAACTTGTTACGGCTAAAACAAATGATTGTGTCACCGTCCAACACCCTAAAGAAGAAAGAGAAGAAAAGGGCTATCGGTATCAGCATGACGGACATGACAAACTTCTCTAAAAAATTCAGACGACCCCGTTTGGACAGGGCAGTAGAAATTTTGTTTGAAAATATCGGGTTTGAAATACTGTCTGATACGCCAAAAATATCTATCGGATATTTGATTCCGCCGTCTCTTTATCTCAAGTCTGACAAAGTACCGCCATCTGCCTGTCTTAAAAGTAAGAGTTTATAAACGGAGTCGCACAAATGCAAATAATTTTTATTATTTCATCAGTAAACCATTATTTAAACAAGCCAAAAGGCAGCGTCAGAATTTACCGCAAAACAAAGCGAATCAGCGTCATACGCTTTCCCGGAAACGTTGTTTGTCCGTATGTATGGGAATATTGGAACACCAATAAGCTAAACAAAAAGGTCGTCTGAAAATCCGAATATCGAGGTTTCAGACGACCTTTCCCTTCTCGCCAATTACCATCCCATCCACCTGATTAAAGAAATGATGCCGAGCAGGACGACGACCGTTATCGAAATCCAGAAAATCGGAGGACGGCTGTCGGATTCGGCGGGTTTGACGGGTTTTACCCAGCCTTTTTTGTAGAGAAGGATGGTGAGAAGCATCATCAAGATGCCTAGAAGCAAAAGTATTTGGAAATTATTCATTCACTTTGAAGACCGTTATAGTGGATTAACTTTAAATCAGGACAAGGCGACGAAGCCGCAGATAGTACATCAGGACAAGGCGATGAAGCCGCAGATAGTACAGATAGTACGGAACCGATTCACTTGGTGCTTTAAGCACCTTAGAGAATTGTTCTCTTTGAGCTAAGGCGAGGCAACGCCGTAATGGTTTAAAGTTAATCCACTATATCGTTTATGGCGGACAGTTCGCATAATTGGACTGCTTTACTTCTTAAGGCCGGGGCTGGGGTAAAAAGTTCGTCATAATTATCAATTTGATAAATCAAGCACCTATCCCGAGTCTTCCAAATGAGGAGGTTTTTTATTGATCCTGTCTGCATTCGGCTGAGACGGCGGCCTTATTCTGCGTACCCGTCCGATGGGAGGCGGAAGGAAGCATTCCTGATGCCAATTTATGGCAAAAGGTCGTCTGAAAACCTGGATATCGGTTTTCAGACGACCTTTTGATGTCGGCGTAAAACGGCTTACTTGAATTTGTAAGTGTATTGCAGGCCGATGATGTCGGCGTGGTTTTTGAAGTGCGCGCTGGATGCGCCTTTGCTGTCCACATCGCTGCCGGTGGCTCGGGCGGTGTGGTAGCGGGTGTCGTTGATGTGGATGTGGCTGTAAGCGGCATCGAGGACGTGGTTTTTGCCGATATGGTATTTCGCGCCGAGCGAGAACCAGATGCGGTTGCCGTCGGGTAGGCTGTTCATGCGGTAGCCGGCGTTTTTGACGGGCGAGCGGTCAAAGGCGATGCCTGCGCGCAGTTGCAGCGGGTCGGTCACTTGGTAAGAACCGCCGAGCGCGACTTTGTAAGTGTTGCGCCAGTTGGGGGTGATAACGGTGCGGTCGGATTTGCCGTTGACGACGTTTTTGGTGTTTTCAAAAACCAGTTCCGCTTTGTTGAAGCGGCTGTGGCGCGTCCAAGTTACATCGCTGAACAGGTTGAATTTGTCGGTGGCTTTGTACATGCCGTGAACGGACAAGGATTCGGGGGTTACAATTTTGACGCTTGCTTTTTCATGCGGAACGTAGCCGCGGGCGGCAAGCGCGCCCAAATCCCAAGCGCGGCGGGCGTATGCGCCGTCGGCTTCCCATTCTGCCGAGCCTTTGAGGGTGTGGGTTACTTTGGAGCGGTAGTTCACGCCGATCCGTGCGCGGTCGTTGATGTCCCACATCCAAGCGAGTTGATAGCCGAAGCCCCAGTCGTGGCCTTTTACTTCGGCGTGTCCGTCAGATTTGCCTTGCGCGCTGACGGACACGGGGCGGCCGGCGGCGCGTGAGGCAAGGCCGCTGGCGAGTTGGCTGATGGAGCCGGAGGCATCCCAGTCGGAATATTTGCGCAATTCGGCTTTGGAATATTGGGCGATCAAACCTGCACCGAAAGCATGGTTTTCATTGGCTTTCCAAGCGACGACCGGTTCGATGTCGATGCTGGTGAGGCTCAGTTTGTTGATGTTGTGGCGCAGTACGGAATCTTTTTCGTATTCGGTAGCAGAGCCGAAGGGGACGTACACGCCCAAGCCCAAAGTTACGTCGTCATTGACTTTGTATGCGCCGTAGAGGTGCGGGGCGACGGTGGTTTTGGTGATTTTGCCGCTTTTCGAGCCGGAAACATCGCCGCCTTGATAGTATTTTGCGGAATCGGCTTCGTAGTGGATGCTGGGCAGAACGATGTTGGCGTTGACGGAAACTTGGCTGCTGTCGAGTTTGGACAGGCCGGCAGGGTTGTAGAAGATGGTCGATGCGTCGGAGGCTTCCGCGCCGGAAGAGTTGGCAGTGCCTTGCGCGTTGACCGACTGCGTACCGAAATGGTAGCCCGAAGCGTGGACTGCGCCGGAGAAGAAGACTGCGCTGAGTAAGATTACGGTTTGTTTGATGGGTGAGTGTGTCATTTTCTTGTACCTGCGTGTAAATAATAAAGAGGTCGTCTGAAACAAACGCCTCCGTGTCAGGAGCGGGCTGACGGTTTGGAATCGGCATGTTGAATTGAAACGATGGTCCTTGAAGCGAAAATCCTGCAAGCTGCTTTTGCGCGGATTTTGAGGCTGAAGGACGGCAGTTTTCAATCAAAATACGGTTGTTTCCTAATGGTCATTCCGTTTGATTAGTGTAGGTACTCGATTCTATACCACGTTATCGCGTTTGCCTAATATTTTTGGACGCTTTCGGAAAAACTTGTGTGTTGCGTAGATAGGAGAGGGCGGGACTGTGGTAAAGATGTCATTGCGGGGTTTATTGATGACTTGGTTCCCTCTATTAGAGCTTTATGCACGAATACCCTGATAAACAAAAATAAATTTGCCATCTTTTTTATGAAAACTACCTTCTAGGGTTAGGCCAGTTTCCTTGTTATCTGCATATAAACAGCATTCGATTCCTATAACTTCTTCTGTACCATTCATTTCATATGTTTCAAATATTGCCCTATTATCATTTCGTGCGGTCAATGCTATTGCTTTGGGAGGTAATGATAATTTTTTATCTAAAAGATTTTCATCATCCAGTTCTTCCAAAATTTCCTCATACACACCTTTGTTAATCTGAAATTTGATTTCGAGTTGTTTAAAATCTCTCTGATTAAATAAATTTAGAAATTCTTCTATAAGGTCAAAAAAATTATCTTTCATTTGATCTTTGGGCATATTCATTTCTTTCTTATTGAAAGTTGATTGGTTGAAGCTCTTACATTAGCCCTCAAGCCTGTTAGATATTCTCCAGCTTTCAAAGCAGCACACTTTTCTGTCTTTGCGTCTAGACTTGGGGTTCTTAAAAATTATAGACTCCTAGTGTTTCAGTGCTCAAAAATCTTGCTTCAAAAGAAAACGAAAGGTCGTCTGAAAACCCGTTTCCAAGTTTTCAGACGACCTCTTGGTTATCTGCCGTTTGCGTGTCGATTATTTAACGCGCAGCACTTCCAGCGTATTGGTCGAACCGGATTCGCGCATTTGCGAACCGCTGGTGATGATGTATTGGTCGCCGGAACTTAAGATTTTATGTTCGACCAACATGGCTTCCACTTCGTTCAGCGCGGTATCGTGGTCGGTGCTGGTTGCCAAAATCAGCGGGCGCACGCCCCGATACATTGCCATACGGCGTTGGGCGGAAATGCTCGGGGTCAGCGCGAAAATCGGCAAGGTGATGTTGTGGCGGCTGACTTCGAAGGCGGTCGAACCGCTTTCAGTCAGGGCAACGATGGCTTTGGCGTGAACTGCGCGCGCAACGCTGACTGCACCGCCGGCAATCGCCAAGTTGGTGCTGACGGCTTCGGGATACTCGACCTGTTCGGCAACGCCGTTGAGCGAATCTTGTTCTTTTTCCGCAGCCGCACAAATAATCGCCATTTGGCTGACGGTTTCAAACGGATACGCGCCGACGGCGGTTTCGGCGGAACACATCACCGCATCGGTACCGTCCAATACTGCGTTGGCCACGTCGCTGACTTCCGCGCGGGTCGGTACAGGGTTGGTGATCATGGATTCCATCATTTGGGTTGCGGTAATGCTAAAGCGGCGCAACTCACGAGCGCGGCGGATCATGCGTTTTTGCAGGGCGGGGACGGCTGCGTGTCCGACTTCGACCGCCAAGTCGCCGCGCGCCACCATGATACCGTCGCTGGCGAGGATGATTTCGTCCAAGTTTTCAATCGCTTCCACACGTTCGATTTTGGAAACCAAGCCGGGGCGAACGGCAGTGCTGCCTTTCATTTCTTCTTCGACTTTGGCGCGGGCAGTGTGCAAATCTTCGGCGGATTTCACAAAGCTGATGGCGAGGTAGTCGCAACCGATGGCAATCGCGGTTTTCAGGTCACGGAAGTCTTTCTCGGTCAACGCACCTGCGGACAAACCGCCACCGCGTTTATTGATGCCTTTGTTGCTTTTCAACACATGGCTGTTTTCAACTTTAGTAACAATCTTACTGCCGTCGACGGATTCCACGGTCAAAGTCAGCAAACCGTCGTCCAGCCACAAAACATCGCCTGCAACGACATCATTAGGCAGGTCGCGGTAGTCCAAACCGACCGCGTCGCGCGTGCCTTCGCCTTCGAGCGCGGCATCCAGAACCAGCGTTTCGCCTTTATTCAGTTCGATGCTGCCGCCGGCGATTTTGCCGACGCGGATTTTCGGACCTTGCAAGTCAGCGAGGATGGCGATTTCCTGTCCAGCACGTTTTGCCGCTTCACGCACGATGCGGGCGTTTTCCTGATGGAACTCAGGCGTGCCGTGGCTGAAATTGAAACGGATGACATTCAGACCGCCTACACGGATCATGTCTTCCAACAACTGGACATTGTTGCTGCCCGGCCCCAACGTAGCGACGATTTTGGTGTTGTGGCTGATGCGGGTTACATCGCGTTTTGCATTACTCATGTGAAGCGTCCTTTCGGTCAATCCGTTGATAAATGGCATACGGCTTTGTTGTAAAATTACATAATTTCATCCAAGCGTCGTCTGAAATTTGTAGGGTGAAATCCTGCGTTGAGACAGTTAAGCCGTAAATCATGATACAAATTAATATTTTGGCATTCTACTCTCAAAGCTAAACAACTGGTGGAAAATTACAGAATTTTCTGACTTAGGCTAAATTTAATTTTACATACGTTCGAGCCGGCAATCCGCTACAATACCGTCTGCAACTTTTCAGACGACCTCATAAATAGACATATATAGATATAGTGCGAATACGTCGTCTGAAACGGCATCATCTTTCCATTCATACCTTATTTCATCATTATCTGACACAACCATGCTAAGACGAATGCTCACTTCCTTGCCCATAGGTATTATGCTTGCCGATATGGTTTATGGTTTCGTTTTAAATATTATTCAAGGGCTTAACCTTCAGCAGCAAGCGTCGCCTGCTTCGGATGGCGGTCTGGCGGTAACGCCCGATATTGCTTTCAACAGCCTCCAAATCGTTGCAAACGGCGGAATGGTCCTCACCATCGGGTTTGGATTGATTGTCTTGTTACAGCTAAACCGTACAGTGCTAAAACGGCAGATTTTGCCCATCGGTATTTTTCGAACGCTGGGACTGATTGCCGTGTTGGCTTTCAGCGTACCTTCATTGTGGGAATGGTTTAATGCTGCATTGACCCTGTCGGCGGGCGGGAATGTCCTTAATACCAACAATCCGCGCTATTTGGTTTCCGCCTTGTGCATGCCGTTTATTGCCTTTTTATGTTTAGTGCGGCTGTTTGGCTGGTATAAGTTGCACACGCGCCAGCCCGAACAAACTCCGCTGACGGAGTTGCAGAAATAGCAGTTTCGATATGAAGCGCATCTGAGTGGTTTAAAATAAACCATATATATTGAGAAGAGGTCGTCTGAAATTTTGTTGTAGATGAAATTTCAGACGACCTTTTATATCGTTGAACAACAATTAAGACTGTCAAAATTCAGAACAGAATATCGATGGATTGGGTAAACCTCAAATCTGTCGGATAGCGGTAAATAATCTGCGGCAAGCCTAAGATTTTTCTTGAAAACTTCTTTATTGTCGTGGTATAGTGCAGGGCTTGGTACAAATGTGCCAAGTTTTATCTTTGTCCGAAGGCAGGCCAATCGTAGCCCGCCCCTTTACTTTAAAAGGAAAATAATCATGACTTTAGGTCTGGTTGGACGCAAAGTTGGTATGACCCGCGTGTTCGACGAACAGGGTGTTTCTGTTCCGGTGACCGTTTTGGATATGTCTGCCAACCGCGTTACACAAGTAAAATCCAAAGATGCTGATGGCTATACTGCCGTTCAAGTTACCTTTGGTCAGAAAAAAGCTAACCGTGTCAACAAAGCCGAAGCTGGACACTTTGCAAAAGCAGGTGTTGAGGCCGGTCGCGGTTTGATCGAGTTTGCTTTGACTGAAGAAAAACTGGCTGAATTGAAAGCCGGTGACGAAATCACCGTTTCTATGTTTGAAGTCGGTCAGCTGGTCGATGTAACCGGTACCTCTAAAGGTAAAGGTTTCTCCGGTACGATCAAACGTCATAACTTCGGTGCCCAACGTACTTCCCACGGTAACTCCCGTTCTCACCGTGTTCCAGGTTCTATCGGTATGGCGCAAGACCCAGGTCGCGTGTTCCCCGGTAAACGCATGGCCGGTCAATACGGCAACACCAAAGCAACTGTTCAAAAACTGGAAGTTGTACGTGTTGACGCAGAACGCCAACTGCTGTTGGTTAAGGGTGCTGTTCCGGGTGCGGTCAACAGCGATGTTGTAGTTCGTCCTAGCGTGAAAGTAGGTGCGTAATGGAATTGAAAGTAATTGACGCTAAAGGACAAGTTTCAGGCAGTCTGTCTGTTTCTGATGCTTTGTTCGCTCGCGAATACAATGAAGCGTTGGTTCATCAGCTGGTAAATGCCTACTTGGCAAACGCCCGCTCTGGCAACCGCGCTCAAAAAACCCGTGCCGAAGTAAAACACTCAACCAAGAAACCATGGCGTCAAAAAGGTACCGGTCGTGCCCGTTCCGGTATGACTTCTTCTCCGCTGTGGCGTAAAGGTGGTCGTGCGTTCCCGAACAAACCCGACGAAAACTTCACTCAAAAAGTAAACCGTAAAATGTACCGTGCTGGTATGGCGACTATTCTGTCCCAATTGGCTCGTGACGAGCGTTTGTTTGCTATCGAAGCGTTGACTGCTGAAACTCCTAAAACCAAAGTTTTTGCTGAACAAGTGAAAAATCTGGGTCTGGAGCAAGTGCTGTTTGTAACCAAACAGCTCGATGAGAATGTTTACTTGGCTTCACGCAACTTGCCAAACGTGTTGGTTTTGGAAGCTCAACAAGTTGATCCTTACAGCTTGCTGCGTTACAAAAAAGTAATCATCACTAAAGATGCAGTTGCACAATTAGAGGAGCAATGGGTATGAATCAACAACGTTTGACTCAAGTGATTTTGGCACCTATCGTTTCTGAAAAAAGCAACGTATTGGCTGAAAAACGTAACCAAATGACGTTTAAAGTTTTGGCAAATGCAACCAAACCTGAAATCAAAGCTGCTGTTGAGCTGCTGTTCGGTGTTCAAGTTGCTTCTGTAACTACCGTTACCACTAAAGGTAAAACTAAGCGTTTTGGTCGTGCTTTGGGCCGCCGCAGCGATGTTAAAAAAGCTTATGTAAGCTTGGCTGCTGGTCAAGAGTTGGATTTGGAAGCCGCTGCTGCAGCTGCAGATAAGGAATAAACAAAATGGCAATCGTTAAAATGAAGCCAACTTCTGCAGGCCGTCGCGGCATGGTTCGCGTGGTAACAGAAGGTTTGCACAAAGGTGCGCCTTATGCACCTTTGCTCGAAAAGAAAAATTCTACTGCCGGTCGTAACAATAATGGTCATATTACCACCCGTCACAAAGGCGGCGGTCATAAACACCATTACCGTGTTGTAGACTTTAAACGTAACAAAGACGGTATCCCTGCAAAAGTAGAGCGTATCGAATACGATCCTAACCGTACTGCCTTCATTGCGCTGTTGTGCTATGCAGACGGTGAGCGTCGCTACATCATCGCTCCTCGCGGTATTCAAGCTGGTGCTGTATTGGTTTCCGGTGCTGAAGCTGCCATCAAAGTAGGTAACACCCTGCCGATTCGCAACATCCCCGTTGGTACGACTATTCACTGTATCGAAATGAAACCTGGCAAAGGTGCTCAAATTGCACGTTCTGCCGGTGCTTCTGCGGTATTGCTGGCTAAAGAAGGCGCATACGCTCAAGTCCGTCTGCGCTCTGGCGAAGTTCGTAAAATCAACGTAGATTGCCGCGCAACTATCGGTGAGGTTGGTAACGAAGAACAAAGCCTGAAAAAAATCGGCAAAGCCGGTGCCAATCGTTGGCGCGGTATTCGTCCGACCGTTCGTGGTGTTGTCATGAACCCTGTCGATCACCCGCATGGTGGTGGTGAAGGTCGTACCGGTGAAGCTCGCGAACCGGTTAGCCCATGGGGTACTCCTGCTAAAGGCTACCGCACTCGTAATAACAAACGCACGGATAACATGATTGTTCGTCGTCGTTACTCAAATAAAGGTTAATTAGTATGGCTCGTTCATTGAAAAAAGGCCCATATGTAGACCTGCATTTGCTGAAAAAAGTAGATGCTGCTCGTGCAAGCAACGACAAGCGCCCGATTAAAACTTGGTCTCGTCGTTCTACCATTCTGCCTGATTTTATCGGTCTGACCATTGCTGTACACAACGGCCGCACTCATGTGCCGGTGTTTATCAGTGATAACATGGTTGGTCATAAATTAGGCGAATTCTCATTGACCCGTACCTTTAAAGGCCACTTGGCTGATAAAAAGGCTAAAAAGAAATAAGGTGAATCATGAGAGTAAATGCACAACATAAAAATGCCCGTATTTCAGCTCAAAAAGCTCGTTTGGTAGCTGATTTGATTCGTGGTAAAGACGTTGCCCAGGCTTTGAATATCTTGACTTTCAGCCCTAAAAAAGGTGCTGAACTGATTAAAAAAGTATTGGAATCAGCTATTGCAAATGCCGAGCACAATAACGGTGCCGACATTGATGAGTTGAAAGTGGTAACTATCTTTGTTGACAAAGGTCCAAGCTTGAAACGTTTCCAAGCTCGTGCCAAAGGTCGCGGTAACCGCATTGAAAAACAAACTTGTCATATCAACGTGACAGTGGGCAACTAAGGAAAAGCTATGGGACAAAAGATTAACCCTACAGGCTTTCGCCTGGCGGTAACTAAAGACTGGGCTTCAAAATGGTTTGCTAAAAGCACCGACTTTTCTGCTGTTTTGAAACAAGACATTGATGTTCGTAACTACCTGCGTAAAAAATTGGCGAATGCTTCTGTTGGTCGCGTAGTTATTGAACGTCCTGCAAAATCTGCACGTATTACCATCCACTCTGCCCGTCCAGGCGTAGTAATTGGTAAAAAAGGTGAGGATATCGAAGTTCTGAAACGTGATTTGCAAGCCTTGATGGGCGTGCCTGTTCATGTGAATATCGAAGAAATCCGTAAACCTGAATTAGATGCGCAAATTATTGCTGATGGTATTGCACAGCAATTAGAAAAACGTGTTCAATTCCGCCGTGCTATGAAGCGCGCAATGCAAAATGCTATGCGTTCAGGTGCAAAAGGCATCAAGATTATGACCTCTGGTCGTCTGAACGGTGCAGATATTGCCCGTAGCGAATGGTATCGCGAAGGACGTGTACCGCTACATACTTTGCGTGCAAACGTAGATTATGCAACTAGCGAAGCTCATACTACTTATGGCGTGCTGGGTTTGAAAGTTTGGGTCTATACTGAAGGCAATGTAAAGACTTCAGCTAAGCCTGAGCATGAAAAGAAACAAAGAAAGGCAGGTGGACGTAATGCTGCAGCCAACTAGACTGAAATACCGCAAGCAACAAAAAGGTCGCAATACTGGTATTGCTACTCGCGGTAACAAAGTAAGTTTCGGTGAGTTCGGTTTGAAAGCCGTTGGTCGTGGTCGTTTGACTGCCCGCCAAATCGAAGCTGCTCGTCGTACAATGACTCGCCACATTAAACGTGGTGGTCGTATTTGGATTCGTGTATTCCCTGATAAACCAATTACTGAAAAACCTATTCAAGTTCGTATGGGTGGCGGTAAAGGTAACGTGGAATATTACATTGCCGAAATCAAACCAGGCAAAGTGTTGTATGAAATGGACGGTGTTCCAGAGGTTTTGGCTCGTGAAGCATTTGAATTGGCTGCTGCCAAATTGCCTATTCCTACGACCTTTGTAGTAAGACAGGTAGGTCAATAATGAAAGCAAATGAATTGAAAGACAAATCTATTGAGCAATTAAATGCAGATTTGTTGGACTTGTTGAAAGCTCAGTTTGGCTTACGTATGCAAAACGCAACTGGTCAATTGGGTAAACCAAGCGAATTAAAACGTGTACGTCGCGATATTGCTCGTATTAAAACCATTTTAACTGAAAAAGGTGCTAAGTAATGAGCGAAAATAAAAATGTTCGTACTTTGCAAGGCAAAGTGGTAAGCGACAAAATGGACAAAACTGTTACAGTGTTGGTTGAGCGTAAAGTAAAACACCCTCTGTACGGTAAAATTATCCGTTTATCAACTAAAATCCATGCCCATGATGAAAATAATCAATATGGAATTGGTGATGTAGTGGTAATTGCGGAATCTCGTCCACTGTCAAAAACCAAATCTTGGGTTGTTAAAGAACTGGTTGAGAAAGCACGTACTGTTTAAAAATTAAGACAGTTAGCTTTAATAAGAAACGAAGTGTTGCGCCAAAGTGAATTTGAGTGTAAACTTCGTTTCTTATCTTTCAGTTTCTTCTGGAAGTTTCTTCCCTTCGGGATCCAAGACTGGTTTACTGGAACCGTGATGGTTTCATTTAGTTAGCTCATTTAAATAAGTGAGCGAGTTATATGAAAATGGTAAATTAAGTTGGTTAATTTAAAGGTACTAATATGATTCAAATGCAGACCATCTTAGATGTGGCTGATAACTCTGGTGCGCGTCGTGTGATGTGTATCAAAGTGTTGGGCGGATCTAAGCGTCGCTACGCTTCTGTTGGCGATATTATTAAAGTCGCAGTTAAAGATGCGGCCCCGCGTGGTCGCGTCAAAAAAGGTGATGTGTACAATGCAGTTGTTGTTCGTACTGCTAAAGGTGTACGTCGTCCTGATGGTGCGTTGATTAAATTTGATAACAACGCCGCCGTGTTGTTAAACAATAAACTTGAACCTCTGGGTACTCGTATTTTTGGACCGGTAACCCGCGAGTTGCGTACTGAGCGATTTATGAAAATCGTTTCATTGGCGCCTGAAGTATTATAAGGAATAGCGCGATGAATAAAATCATTAAAGGTGACCAAGTTGTTGTGATCACTGGTAAGGATAAAGGTAAGCAAGGCCAAGTGGTTCGCGTATTGGGTGGTAAAGTTGTTGTTGAAGGTGTTAACGTTGTTAAACGTCACCAAAAACCTAATCCGATGCGTGGTATTGAGGGTGGTATTGTTTCGAAAGAAATGCCGTTGGATATTTCTAATGTTGCAATCCTGAATTCTGAAACTAATAAAGCAGACCGTGTTGGTATTAAACTGATTGAAAATGAAGGCAAAGTGAAGCGCGTTCGTTTCTTCAAATCAAATGGCTCTGTTATTGGAGCATAAGGAGATAACATGGCTCGTTTGAGAGAGTTTTATAAAGATACAGTTGTTCCTGAATTGGTTAAACAGTTTGGTTACAAGTCAGTAATGGAAGTTCCTCGTATTGAAAAAATCACTTTAAATATGGGGGTTGGAGAGGCTGTTGCTGATAAAAAAGTTATGGAGCATGCGGTATCTGATTTGGAAAAAATTGCTGGTCAAAAACCAGTAGTTACTGTTGCTCGTAAATCTATCGCTGGCTTTAAAATTCGTGATAATTATCCTGTGGGTTGCAAAGTAACACTGCGTCGTGATCAAATGTTCGAATTTTTGGATCGTTTGATTACTATTGCATTACCTCGAGTGCGTGACTTCCGTGGTGTAAATGGCAAATCTTTTGATGGCCGTGGTAATTACAATATGGGTGTTCGCGAGCAAATCATTTTCCCGGAAATTGAATACGATAAAATTGATGCTTTGCGTGGTTTGAATATTACTATTACAACTACTGCAAAAACTGATGAAGAAGCTAAAGCTTTATTGTCACTGTTCAAGTTTCCGTTTAAAGGATAATCATGGCTAAGAAAGCACTTATTAATCGTGAGCTAAAACGTCAAGCTTTGGCGAAAAAGTTTGCAGCCAAACGTGAGGCAATTTTTGCTGTTATTAATGATGCGAATGCAACTGAAGAAGAGCGTTTTGAAGCTCGTCTGAAATTCCAATCCATTCCACGTAATGCAGCTCCTGTACGTCAACGTCGTCGTTGTGCTTTGACAGGTCGTCCTCGTGGTACTTTCCGTAAATTCGGTTTGGGTCGTATTAAAATCCGTGAAATCGCTATGCGTGGCGAGATTCCGGGTGTTGTTAAAGCTAGCTGGTAATAGGAGTATTAATAATGAGTATGCATGATCCTATTTCCGATATGTTGACTCGTATTCGTAATGCGCAACGTGCCAATAAGGTAGTAGTTGCCATGCCTTCTTCCAAATTAAAGTGTGCAATTGCAAAAGTCTTGAAAGAAGAAGGTTATATCGAGGATTTTTCGGTTTCTGCTGATGCGAAGCCGGTATTGGAAATTCAATTGAAATACTATGCAGGTCGCCCTGTGATTGAGCAAATTAAACGTGTTTCACGTCCAGGTTTGCGTATTTACAAAGCTTCTAGCGAAATTCCTAATGTTATGAATGGCTTGGGTATCGCTATTGTTAGTACTTCTAAAGGTGTGATGACTGACCGCAAGGCTCGTTCTGAGGGTGTTGGTGGTGAGTTGTTGTGCATCGTAGCCTAGTGGAGAAAAGTAAATGTCACGTGTCGCAAAAAACCCAGTGACTGTTCCTGCTGGTGTAGAAGTAAAATTTGGAACAGAAGCATTGGTTATCAAGGGTAAGAATGGCGAGTTGTCCTTTCCTTTGCATTCTGATGTAGCCATTGAACTGAACGATGGCAAATTGACTTTTGCTGCAAAAAATGACAGTAAGCAGGCAAATGCTATGTCAGGGACTGCTCGTGCATTAGTTAATAATATGGTCAAAGGTGTTTCAGAAGGTTTTGAGAAAAAACTACAATTGATTGGTGTGGGTTATCGCGCTCAAGCTCAAGGCAAAGTTTTGAATTTGTCTCTGGGTTTTTCTCATCCAATCGTATATGAAATGCCAGAAGGCGTTTCTGTTCAAACTCCTAGCCAAACAGAGATCGTTTTGACTGGTGCAGATAAACAAGTAGTTGGTCAAGTCGCTGCTGAAATTCGTGCATTCCGTTCTCCTGAACCTTATAAAGGTAAGGGTGTTCGTTATGTAGGTGAAGTAGTAGTGATGAAAGAAGCCAAGAAAAAATAATTGAGGTTCACTAATGGATAAACATACAACCCGACTCCGTCGTGCACGCAAAACCCGTGCACGTATTGCGGACTTGAAAATGGTAAGATTATGTGTGTTCCGTAGCAATAATCATATTTATGCTCAAGTAATTAGTGCTGAAGGTGATAAAGTATTGGCTCAAGCCTCTACATTGGAAGCTGAAGTGCGTGGTAGTCTGAAATCTGGTAGCAACATCGAGGCAGCTGCAGTAGTAGGAAAGCGCATTGCTGAGAAAGCTAAAGCAGTAGGTGTAGAAAAAGTTGCTTTTGATCGTTCAGGTTTCCAATATCACGGTCGTGTGAAAGCTTTGGCTGAAGCTGCACGTGAAAATGGTTTAAGCTTCTAATAATTGGAGACTTTCAGATGGCAAAACATGAAATTGAAGAACGTGGTGACGGCCTGATTGAAAAAATGGTCGCAGTTAATCGCGTAACTAAAGTAGTTAAAGGTGGCCGTATCATGGCTTTCTCTGCGCTAACAGTTGTTGGTGATGGCGATGGTCGTATTGGTATGGGCAAAGGTAAGTCAAAAGAAGTGCCGGTAGCTGTTCAAAAAGCAATGGATCAGGCTCGTCGCTCTATGATTAAAGTACCTCTAAAAAATGGTACGATTCATCATGAGGTTATTGGACGTCATGGTGCTACCAAAGTCTTTATGCAACCTGCTAAAGAAGGTAGTGGTGTAAAGGCAGGTGGTCCTATGCGCTTAGTCTTTGATGCTATGGGTATTCATAACATTTCTGCTAAAGTGCATGGTTCTACAAATCCTTATAACATTGTACGAGCTACATTAGACGGCTTGTCTAAGTTGTATACACCTGCAGATATTGCTGCTAAACGTGGCTTAACAGTAGAAGACATTTTAGGAGCAAGCCATGACTGAGCAAAAAAAGATTAAAGTTACATTGGTGAAGAGCCTGATTGGTACAATTGAATCTCATCGTGCATGTGCTCGTGGTTTAGGTTTGCGTCATCGTGAGCATACAGTAGAGGTTTTAGATACCCCTGAGAACCGTGGCATGATTAACAAAATCAGCTACTTGTTGAAAGTGGAGTCTTGATATGTTTCTAAATTCTATTCAACCTGCTGAGGGTGCTACCTACGCCCGTCGTCGTGTGGGTCGTGGTATTGGTAGCGGTTTAGGTAAAACCGGTGGTCGTGGTCATAAAGGTCAAAAAAGCCGTTCTGGTGGTTTTCATAAAGTAGGTTTTGAAGGCGGTCAAATGCCTTTACAACGTCGCCTACCAAAACGTGGTTTTAAATCATTGACTGCTGCTGCAAATGCCGAGATTCGTTTGAGTGAATTGAACTTACTTGCTGTAAATGAGATTGATGTATTGGTTCTCAAGCAAGCTGGGTTGGTTTCTGCAACTGTTTCTAATGTGAAAGTTGTTGCCTCTGGTGAGCTTTCAAAAGCTGTTGTCCTGAAAGGCATTAAGGCCACTAAGGGTGCTAAAGCAGCAATTGAAGCTGCTGGTGGTAAAGTGGAAGAATAAGGCTTGCATTACAGTGGCTAATCAACAATCTTTATCAGGCTTGTCCAAATTTGGAGATCTGAAAAAACGCCTAACGTTTCTTTTGGGTGCGTTAATTGTTTTTCGTATTGGTGCACATATCCCAGTACCTGGCGTAGATGCTGTTGCTTTAGCTAAATTATACGAAAGCGCTGGGAACGGCATACTAGGCATGTTGAACATGTTTTCTGGTGGTTCGTTAGAGCGCTTTAGTATATTTGCAATTGGCATCATGCCATATATTTCAGCATCAATAATTGTTCAGTTGGCTTCTGAAATTATTCCTTCTTTAAAGGCATTAAAAAAGGAAGGTGAGGCTGGTCGAAAAGTTATTACGAAATATACAAGATATGGTACGGTACTATTGGCCATCTTACAGAGTTTTGGTGTAGCTACCTTTGTATTCCAGCAAGGTGTAGTTGTTACTAATTCTTTGGAGTTCCATATTTCTACAGTAGTTAGCTTAGTCACAGGTACAATGTTCCTGATGTGGTTAGGTGAGCAGATTACAGAGCGTGGGATTGGGAATGGTATTTCCTTGATTATTACTGCTGGTATTGCTGCCGGTATTCCTTCTGGTATCGCAAGATTATTAGCTTTAACGAGTCAAGGGTCAATTGGTATGCCAACGGCTGTGTCAATTGTTATTGGTGCGTTACTGTTAATTTATATTGTTGTATATTTTGAAAGTGCTCAGCGTAAAGTTCCCGTGCATTATGCAAAACGCCAAGTTGGCAGTGGTGTAATGCAAGGTTCAAATACGCATATGCCCTTTAAGTTGAATATGGCAGGCGTAATACCTCCCATCTTTGCATCAAGTATTATTTTGTTTCCATCCACTTTGTTAAGTTGGTTTGGTCCTAGTGATACAGGCAGTTTGTTGCATAAAATTACTGGTTTGCTTCAGCATGGGCAAGCTTTGTATATTTTGCTATTTACAGTGGCAATTATTTTCTTTTGCTATTTTTATACAGCCTTAGTTTTTAGCCCAAAAGAAATGGCAGAGAATTTAAAGAAAAGTGGTGCTTTCGTGCCAGGAATTCGACCAGGTAAGCAAACTTCGCAATATCTGGAACAGGTTGTGTTGCGCCTCACTTTGTTTGGTGCATTATATATTACAACTATTTGTTTAATTCCAGAGTTCTTGACAACAGCTTTGAATGTTCCTTTTTATTTGGGTGGTACATCTTTACTAATTTTAGTTGTAGTGACAATGGACTTTAGTACCCAAATTAACTCTTACCGCATGACTCAGCAATATGAGAGTTTAATGAGCGGTCTTGATATGAAATCTTTATCACGTAAGTAGAATTATGGCTAAAGAAGATACCATACAAATGCAGGGGGAGATTCTTGAAACTCTACCTAACGCAACTTTTAAAGTAAAGCTTGAGAATGACCATGTTGTATTAGGTCATATTTCCGGGAAAATGCGTATGCACTATATCCGGATCTCTCCTGGGGATAAGGTGACGGTAGAACTGACACCTTATGATTTAACTCGAGCTCGGATTGTCTTTCGAGCTAGATAAAACGATATAAGGAAATATAATGCGTGTACAACCGTCTGTAAAGAAAATTTGCCGCAACTGTAAGATTATCCGTCGTAATCGAGTAGTTCGTGTAATTTGTACTGATCCTCGTCACAAGCAGCGTCAAGGCTAAGGGAACTTTTCTTTTAGTAAGACTTTGTGGTATAGTGACGAACTTTGCCGTTTAAAGGAAAAAATATGGCTCGTATTGCAGGGGTGAATATCCCTAATAATGCACATATCGTAATTGGCTTGCAGGCTATTTATGGTATTGGTGCTACTCGTGCTAAATTGATTTGCGAGGCAGCAAATATTGCTCCCACTACTAAAGCAAAAGATTTGGACGAGGCTCAATTAGACGCTTTGCGTGAACAAGTTGCTAAATATGAAGTGGAAGGTGACTTGCGTCGTGAAGTAACGATGAGCATCAAACGATTGATGGACATGGGTTGTTATCGTGGTTTCCGTCATCGTCGCGGTTTGCCTTGTCGTGGTCAACGCACTCGCACAAATGCTCGTACCCGTAAAGGTCCGCGTAAAGCGATTGCTGGTAAAAAATAATTTTTAAGGAATTTTATTAATGGCTAAAGCAAACACAGCTTCGCGTGTACGTAAAAAAGTACGTAAAACCGTAAGCGAAGGTATTGTGCATGTACATGCTTCTTTCAACAATACCATCATTACAATCACTGACCGTCAAGGCAATGCATTGTCTTGGGCTACCTCTGGCGGTGCTGGTTTTAAAGGTTCTCGTAAAAGTACACCATTTGCAGCTCAGGTAGCTGCAGAAGCAGCTGGTAAAGTTGCCCAAGAATATGGCGTTAAAAATTTAGAAGTTCGTATAAAAGGTCCTGGCCCTGGTCGAGAGTCTTCTGTACGTGCACTCAACGCTCTTGGTTTTAAAATTACCAGTATTACTGACGTTACTCCGTTGCCTCATAACGGTTGCCGTCCGCCTAAAAAACGTCGTATTTAAAGGAGTGATTGAAACATGGCACGTTATATTGGCCCTAAATGTAAATTGGCACGTCGAGAAGGCACCGATTTATTTCTGAAGAGCGCTCGTCGTTCTTTGGATTCTAAATGTAAACTTGATTCAGCTCCTGGTCAGCATGGTGCAAAGAAACCACGTTTGTCTGACTATGGCTTGCAATTGCGTGAAAAGCAAAAGATTCGTCGTATTTATGGCGTTTTAGAACGTCAATTCCGTCGCTATTTTGCAGAAGCAGATCGACGTAAAGGCTCTACCGGTGAATTACTGTTGCAATTGTTAGAGTCTCGTTTGGATAATGTAGTATATCGCATGGGATTTGGCTCGACTCGTGCAGAAGCACGTCAGCTGGTTTCTCATAAAGCAATTACCGTTAACGGTCAGGTTGTAAATATTCCTTCTTTCCAAGTTAAAGCAGGTGATGTTGTAGCTGTTCGTGAGAAAGCTAAAAAACAAGTTCGTATTCAAGAAGCTTTAAGTTTGGCAACTCAAATTGGTTTGCCAAGCTGGGTCTCTGTTGATGCAGACAAATTGGAAGGTGTATTTAAAAATATGCCGGATCGTTCAGAATTAACTGGCGATATTAATGAACAGCTGGTGGTAGAATTCTACTCTAAATAATGCTAGCTCAGTGAGGGACAGTTAAATGCAAAATAGCACAACCGAATTTTTGAAACCTCGTCAAATTGATGTCGATACTTTATCTACAACTCGTGCAAAAGTATCTATGCAGCCGTTTGAGCGCGGTTTTGGTCATACTTTAGGTAATGCTTTGCGTCGTATCTTACTGTCATCCATGAATGGTTTTGCTCCTACTGAAGTGGCCATTTCCGGTGTGTTGCACGAATACTCTACTGTTGATGGCGTTCAAGAAGATGTTGTCGATATTTTATTGAATGTCAAAGGTATTGTATTTAAGCTGCATGGACGTGGCCAAGTTCAGTTAACTTTGAGAAAGTCAGGTGCTGGTGCAGTTGTTGCCGGTGATATCGAATTGCCACATGATGTGGAAGTTTTAAATCCTGAACATATTATTTGTCATTTGGCTGAGAACGGTCAAATTGAGATGGAAATCAAAGTTGAGCAGGGCCGTGGCTACCAATCTGTTTCCGGTCGTCGTGTCGTCCGTGATGAAAACCGTCAGATTGGTGCAATTCAGTTGGATGCGAGCTTTTCGCCCATCAGTCGTGTTAGCTTTGAAGTTGAACCTGCACGCGTAGAGCAACGTACGGACTTAGATAAGTTAGTTTTAGATATTGAAACTGATGGTTCTATTGATCCTGAAGAAGCTGTACGTAGTGCCGCTCGTATTTTAATTGATCAAATGTCTATTTTTGCTGATTTGCAAGGTACTCCAGTAGAAGAAGTTGAAGAAAAAGCTCCTCCTATTGATCCTATCCTGCTGCGCCCGGTAGATGATTTGGAATTAACTGTACGTTCAGCTAATTGTCTGAAAGCTGAAGATATTTATTATATTGGCGATTTGATTCAACGTACTGAAACAGAGCTTCTTAAAACTCCGAATTTGGGTCGTAAATCTTTGAATGAAATCAAAGAAGTGTTGGCATCTAAAGGTCTGACACTAGGTTCCAAATTGGAAGCTTGGCCGCCTGTAGGCTTAGAAAAGCCGTAAGTTTGAAGATTAAAGGATAATGACATGCGTCATCGTAATGGTAACCGCAAATTAAACCGTACAAGCAGCCATCGTGCTGCAATGCTGCGTAATATGGCGAACTCATTGTTGACTCACGAGACTATTGTGACAACTTTGCCCAAAGCCAAAGAATTACGCCGTGTAGTAGAGCCCTTGATTACTTTGGGCAAAAAACCTTCCTTGGCAAACCGTCGTTTGGCATTTGACCGCACTCGTGATCGTGATGTTGTAGTTAAATTGTTTGATGAATTGGGTCCACGTTTTGCTGCTCGTAATGGTGGCTATGTTCGTGTACTGAAATATGGTTTCCGCAAAGGCGACAATGCACCTTTGGCATTGATTGAATTAGTAGACAAAGCAGCAGAAGCTGCCGAGTAGTCTAATACACCATAATAAAACACCATTTGTTTTCTCAAATGGTGTTTTATTATATGCAAACTACCTTCTGAATATTTTAAAAGCCCTATTTATAGTCAATTAAAATCAAAATAGGACAGTACGCATCGTCAAATCGAGCGTAATCAGACAAAACGGTTCGCAGATACCG
>NZ_KV794892.1:0-1076 GCF_001808875.1 Neisseria sp. HMSC064E01 | reverse complement strand
TCGGCATGATTGGTCTGTTGGTTATTCAACATACGCTCTAATATGTCTTTAATGTCCTTTTGATTGAGCGTCATTTCTTTGATGATTTTTTGTTGTTCCGCAGGCGTTTGAGAGGTTACTTTTGCTCTAGCATCTTGTAGCTGGGCGTCGTTTGTGATTGGTGTATAGACGTATCCTGCAACTTTGTCATAACCTTCAGGAAGACTACCTTTATACCAACCACTACAAGTTCCACCATCACAATATCCCCAATTATATGAACCATTATATTTATCTATTACCCAAGCATAGCCTTCTATATTAGGTCTTGGTCTAACATTAGAACCTGAACCAATATCGACACGTCTCAAATATAGTTGGGAATAACTACCGTCTTTGTTCTTTGAGGCTTCAGCAAGCATTTTTCCTGATGTCGTCCATCCTTCCGCCTGTTTCGCTGCGGCTGCTGCTCCTTCGGCTGCTTTTTTGGCGGCTGCGGCAGCGATTGCTTCGCCTAATTGACCGCTTTGTTCCTTCTGCATTTGCCATTGATAAAAACGTTCTCCAGCTTGTCTGAAATCTTGAGGAGACGGGCTATCAATCAAACCTAATCCACGTCCTAAATTCCCCAAGGACTCTGCAATTCCTCCAAACAAATTATTTCCAAAAGTACCAGCCATTAAAACACCACTTTCGACAGCACCTTTATAATCTCCTGACCTTATTCTTGCTCCCATCAAACCACTATGTTTATCAACCGCATCTGCCAATGCACCACCTGCCCAAACGCCATTTATAGTATTCTGCAATTTTGACGAGCTTACAGTCTGCGTTTGTGTCGTTCTAAACGTTCCTTTCTCGCCATAATTGCCCGTTGCGGTTATGGTTTTCGACTGACTACCTTTTATGGAATCGCCCGACTTGGTTACGGTCGGTTTGCCGTTGTTTTGACTTTGCACGCGCCATACGCCTGTTTTCGGGTCGTAGCCTTTTTGTCTCAAGGCTTGCTCAGACGGGAAACCCGCCCCCTGATGTTGTGCCGGCGGCGGCAGCCCTACTTCTGCGCTTACAGGAGCAGCGAATAAAGCAGCAGACAG
>NZ_KV794891.1:0-23517 GCF_001808875.1 Neisseria sp. HMSC064E01 | reverse complement strand
GGATGTGTCCAACTTTTGGGGTGCAGTTCAAATACCTTTTGGCGTTTTCAGACGACCTTTTGTATCTTGATTTCAGTAAAACATTGTTAATAACGAGTGCTTACTCTATAATCACGCCCGATTTAATCGGATAAAGCGTTGGTATTTAAAATAAAAGCAAGAATATTAATATCGGATGTAATGCAACAACAGTTTCCGCCGATATCCGCTTTAATCCGTTTCCTCTTCAAGATTTTTTTACAAACAATGGAGTGTCCATGTCCACAATGTTTTTTATCCAGTTCGCCATCGTACTGGTGTGTATCTTAATCGGCGCACGGGTCGGCGGTATCGGCTTGGGCGTGCTCGGCGGTGTCGGGCTGGCGGTTTTGGCCTTTGGTTTCCATCTTGAGCCGACCAGTCCGCCGATTGACGTGATGCTGATGATTATGGCGGTTGTTTCCGCCGCCGCATCGATGCAGGCAAGCGGCGGTTTGGACTACATGATTAAAATTGCCACCCGCGTTTTACACCGCAATCCGAAATACATCACTTTCATCGCGCCTGCGGTCACTTATCTGTTTACCGTATTGGCAGGCACGGGACACGTCGCCTATTCGGTATTGCCCGTTATTGCCGAAGTCAGCCGCCGCAACGGCATCCGCCCGTCGCGTCCGCTGACGATGGCGGTCATCGCGTCGCAATTTGCCATTGTTGCCAGCCCGATTGCGGCCGCGGTCGTTGCCTGCGTTACCTACCTTGAGCCTCAACACATTACCATGGCTGATGTGCTGAAAGTGACCGTTCCTTCAACCATTCTCGGTATCGGTCTCGCCTGCGTATTCGTCAACAAGCTCGGCAAAGAGTTGAAAGACGACCCGCATTATCAGGCGTTGCTGAAAGACCCGGAATATGTAAAGTCCAACGAAAAAGATTCGGTTGAAGTATCCAATGCGCCCGTCAGCAAAGAGGCGAAACTTTCAGTCGGGATTTTCCTTGCTGCCGCATTGCTGGTGGTCGTCATGGGTGCCGTACCGGAGCTGCGCCCGACCTTTCAAACGGACGAGGGTCCGAAACTGATGGGTATGGCGCATGCCATCGAAATCGTCATGCTTTCTGCTGCCGCGCTGATTATTCTGTTGTGTAAACCGGATGGTAACGCGATTACCAAAGGCTCGGTTTTCCATGCGGGGATGCGCGCCGTCATCGCCGTATTCGGCGTGGCATGGCTGGGCGATACATTGATGCACGGTCATCTGGCAGAAGTCAAAGAAACCGTATCGCATTTGGTCGAAACCGCGCCGTGGACTTTTGCGTTTGCCCTGTTCGTTTTGTCCGTCTTGGTTAACAGTCAGGGGGCAACCGTTGCAACGCTGTTCCCCATCGGTATTTCGCTGGGCATTCCCGCTCCGATTATCATCGGCACGTTTGTCGCGGTGAACGGCTATTTCTTCATTCCGAACTACGGTCCGATTATCGCAGCGATTGATTTTGACAGTACAGGCTCAACCAAAATCGGCAAATTTATTTTCAACCACAGCTTTATGATCCCCGGCCTCTTGAGCATGGCGTTCAGCTTGGCATTCGGTTTGCTGCTGGCGAATTACTTCTTTTAAAGTCGTCTGAAAAAAGGTCGTCTGAAAACACAAAATGCGTTTTCAGACGACCTTTGCTATATCTTGCCGGCAAAAATCTTATTCGCAATGAAGCGAGCGTGTTTTTTCGGCAAACGAATCCATGGCGATTTTGCACATGGTTTCGCGTTGCGATAAATCGGCGGCAGGCAGGGCTTGGAACAGGAATTTTGTATTGTTGCGCTGAAAATCAGATTTTGCGCCCGCCTTTTTGTAACAGGTTTCCGCGCGTGTGAAGTATTGCTGGCAGATTTTGGGCAGCTCTTCCAAGGTCAGCGGTTTATGTTTATGCATGCCGTGAGCAGACGCTGAGAATGCCGATGCCGTTAAAACAAGGACGGTTAAGAATTTTAGAGGTGTTTGCATGATGCACTCCGGTTAAAAAATGGGGCAAAACAGGCTGGGGCAAGGTCGGCCCGCCTGCTTTGACAGATTGGTTTCAGCTATCGCCGTTGTTTAAAAAATATGCGCTTCGTATTTCATGTTTGTTGCATTTTTGCCCTATGTACCGTGTCTGTATTGAGGAAGCAATGCCAACCATTGCTTCAAGTTTTGCTCTGGATACGAGGCAATTTGATGATAAAGGTCGTCTGAAATACCGTTTTCAGACGACCTTTAGGTTTGTTTTAACGAGGCATGCCGCGTTCCCATGCGCGACGGGCGCGTTTGCAGGCAAGCTGTTCTTTCCAATTCATGTAGCGTGCTTTGAAGCGGGCTTTCATGAAGTCGTCGAATTTGCGCTGTACGGTCAGGTTCCACAGGCTATGCGCCTTAACCGCCCAGCTTTCATCCCATGCGCGCAGGGAGATGGAGAATGAGCCGTCAAGGTATTTCATCCAATGCCACCAGCCGGTCGGCATGAACAGGGTATCGCCGTATTCGAGGAAACATTCGATGCCCTCGATGCCTTCAAGCTCGGGGAAACGTTCCGTATCGGGGTTGTCGACGTGGTAGTCTTCCAGCGCGTAAGTGGCGAAAGGAATGCGGAACAGGCGCTCTTTCCATTTGTAATCGAACAAGATGATGTGTTTCTTGCCGAAATGCGTATGGAAGATATGCGCCATATCGATGTCGTAGTGCAGGAAGGTTTCCGAACCTGCACCGCCGAAAAACAGGGTAGGGTAACGGTCTAAGAATCCGCCCATCAGCTCTTTGGGGAAAACGTAGTCGTTCAGCAAGGCGGGAGCGTGTTTGATAGGGTCAAATAAGAAAATCCGCAAATCCGTCGGCTCGCGTTTGATCAGATCGATATAGTCGCTGAAGCGCATTTCCGTACTGGCGGCGTTAATCGGCGCGGAAGGGTCGGCTTTGGCGCTGTCGTACAAGGGGACGACGATATCGCCGACGGTTTCTTTCATATAGTCCAGCGACCATTTGTCACGGGCAGGCCAGTTGCGGGTCAGTCCTTTGATCACGACGGGACGGCGCGGCTTGAGATAATTCTGATAAAAATCTTCGCGGCTGATGTCATCAACAACATCAATCGGAGTAAGTTTGAAACCCATAAGCAAATCTCTTTTTGGAATGTAAGGTTGATTTTAAGTGAATATTTCGGAAGGTGGCAAGCGATGTTTCAGACGACCTGATGCGAATCAAAAATCGTGGTTGTGATATTATGTCGATATAAATATTCCGTCCGAAACGCTTATGAACGATGCAGACGATTATTTGGGCAAGATGCCTTTTTTTATTGTATTCCTCGACCCGCTGCACACGGATTTCCACAGCAGCGGCAAGCCTCTGAACGAATACATCGCCCGTCATCCTCTGACGCACGACAAGCTGCACCGCCCCGCTTTTGCCGCCAAAGTTTTGGAAATGGCGGCAAACAGCTGCAATATGCGTGTTTTTGTCCGCAAAGCGGATGCGCTGATTAAGCATCCGCTGCATTATATTGTCCGTAACGACGTTTTCCGAACCGAAGAGCAGATGTGGGCGTTCATCAATTCGCCCGAAAACATCGCCGCCGTCAAACAACCCTAAAAGGCTACACACTCATGCTTTTGTTCATTGATAACTATGACAGTTTCACCTACAACATCGTCCAATATTTCGCCGAACTCGGTCAGGAAGTCGTCGTCCGCCGCAACGACGATATTACGCTCGAAGAAATCGAGGCTTTGAAACCGCAATATCTCGTTATCGGGCCGGGTCCTTGTTCGCCGAAAGAGGCGGGCATTTCGGTCGCCGCCATGCGCCATTTTGCCGGCAAGCTGCCGATTATGGGCGTGTGCCTCGGACATCAGACGATAGGCGAAGCGTTCGGCGGGGATGTGGTGCGGGCGAAAACGCTGATGCACGGCAAAGTTTCGCCTGTGTTCCATCTGAACAAAGGCATGTTCAAAGATTTACCCGATCCCGTTACCTGCACGCGTTATCACAGCCTTGTCATCGCCCGCGATACGCTGCCCGATTGTCTGGAAGTCACCGCATGGACGGAAGATCAGGAAATCATGGGCGTGCGGCATAAGGAATACGCCATCGAAGGCGTGCAGTTCCACCCCGAAGCCCTGTTGACCGAACACGGACATGATATGTTGAAAAACTTTTTGGAAGAATTTCAAGACTTCCAAGCGTCCGCCGCTTAAACCAAACGTCGTCTGAAAACTTTCAGACGACGTTTGACGTAAAAATACCCGTAAAAAGGATTGAACCATGATTACACCGCAACAAGCCATCGAACGATTAATCAGCAACAACGAATTGTTTTACGACGAAATGACCGACCTGATGCGCCAGATTATGAGCGGGCAGGTGCCGCCCGAACAAATCGCCGCCATCTTGACCGGATTGCGGATTAAAGTCGAAACCGTATCGGAAATCACCGCCGCCGCCGCCGTCATGCGAGAATTTGCCGCCAAAGTGCCGCTGGAAAATTCAGACGACCTCGTCGATATTGTCGGTACGGGCGGGGACGGTGCAAAAACCTTCAATATTTCCACGACTTCCATGTTTGTCGCCGCTGCGGCAGGCGCAAAAGTCGCTAAACATGGCGGGCGTTCCGTTTCTTCGTCCAGCGGTGCGGCGGACGTGATGGAGCAGATGGGCGCGGTATTGAACATTACGCCGGAGCAAGTCGCCGAAAGCATCCGTCAAACAGGCTTGGGCTTTATGTTTGCCCAAAACCACCACAGTGCGATGCGCCACGTCGCGCCCGTGCGCCGTTCGCTCGGGTTTAGAAGCATTTTCAATATCTTGGGCCCGCTGACCAACCCCGCCGGCGCGCCGAACCAGCTCTTGGGCGTGTTCCACATCGATTTGTGCGGCATCCTGTCGCGCGTATTGAAACAGCTTGGTTCCAAACACGTTTTGGTCGTGTGCGGCGAAGGCGGTTTGGACGAAATCACACTGACCGGCAAAACCCGCGTTGCCGAGCTGAAAGATGGAGAAATCCGCGAATACGACATCAGCCCCGCCGATTTCGGCATTGAAATCCGCCGCGATTTGGACGAAATCAAAGTCGCCAACGCGCAAGAGTCTTTGGAAAAAATGGATGAAGTGTTGAGCGGCAAACATGGCGCAGCACGCGACATCGTCCTGCTCAACGCCGCCGCCGCGCTTTATGCCGGCAATGTCGTACCTTCGTTGGCGGACGGTGTCAAAGCCGCCGAAGCAGCCATTGATTCGGGCAAGGCAAAAGCGAAAAAAGAAGAATTTATCCGCTTTACGCAGCAATTTGCTAAAGAATGAGCAAAGGTCGTCTGAAAACGGAAATTCGATGCTGATTATCGGGAATGGGCTGAAACGCTGCGAAACCATTCGATAGGCATTTGAGGCGGATTGACCGTCTTCAAGAAAAGATAGAAACGTGCCGTCATCAAAAAAAAGTCGTCTGAAAATTTTCAGACGACCTTTTGTTTAATCTGCCATTTGTATCAAGCTGTCGGCAAGGCGGTCGGCGGCTTGGCGGTAGCCTTTGCCTGAGAAGTGGACGCCGTCTTTGGCGGCGAGGCCTTGGCTCATCCAACTTTTCATGCTGCATTCGCCGCCCATCGCGTTCTGCCACGACCAATACATGATTTTTTCTTCGCGGGCGACGCGCTGCTGCATTTGTTGGATGCTGCTTAAGGTGGCGGGGCGTGTGCCGCAGCTTCCTGAGGTGCTTTTAAGGGATTCGGGCGCGCCGAGAATCAGGATGCCTGCGTCGGGCAGGCTCTGTTTGATTTGGCGGATGTAGCTGCGCCAGCTTTGTTCGGTGGCTGTGATGTCCAAATCGCGGGCGAAGGCTTCGTTGGTGCCGTAGGCGATGATAACGAGATCGGCGCGGGTTTGGGCAAGGTCATCCTGCCAAGAGGGACGCCATTTGGACCAGTGGGTCAGTTGCGCGCCGTTGATGCCGAGCGCGGAAACGGTTACGCCGCGTCCGGGATTTTCGATATTGATGTAGCCGATGTCCCAAGGCATGGAGCTACTGAGGGCCAGCGGCAGGCGGCTGTTGCTGCGGATGATTTGCCAGCCGCTGCTTCCGGCGGGAACTTCGCGTCCGTTGAAAGACAGGGTTTGTTCGGGCAGAACGGGTTTGGCGAAGACGGAAATCTGCTTCTCGCCGCTGCTGCCGTCCTTAGCGCTGATGGTAACGCTGCTGCCGTTGGATTTGGCGATGATACCGCCTAAGGGGAAGTCGTCTGAAACGCTGCGGCTGCTGACGGTTTGCCATGAGCCGTCATAGCGGACGGCTGCGCTGCGCTGTCCTTTGACGGTAGAGGGGTAAACCCAGCCTATGCCGCCGTCGCCCCATTTTTGCTGGAGGCGCAGGCGCAGTTGTTCGGTGAAAAGGTCGCCGGCGGTGTGTGAATCGCCGATTTGGAGGATGCGGAATTTGCCGTCCGAGCTTCGGTCGAGTTTTTTGAGCTTGGAGAGCCATGTGGGACGGCTGCTGCCGTAGTTTTCCAGCAGCATATCGGCGGCGGGGGCGGCGGCAGACAGGCACAATGCGGTAAGGGATACGGACAGGGTTTTGATGTTCATGAGTTTCCTGTGTGTGGTTTTCAGACGACGTCTTTTGACGCGGCGGAGGGCTATTGTAACGAAAAAGACGGCATTGGATAAACAAAACGCCGTCCTTTTGCTGCCGATATGGCTTAACGTGCGGATAATTGTTCCGTGCGTGCTTCGCCGTTCACTTCAGGGGTCGTCTGAAAAACGATTTTTTCCATGATTTTATCCGCGAGCAGTTTTTGTCCTTCAGCAGAGAAGTGGATGCCGTCTTTGCTGCGGTAGCGGATGATTTTTCCATTTATGTTGACCGAGTCGGCGTAGGTGTCGGAGCCGTTGCTGAGGAGCTTGTCGGTCGGTATCCACAAGGCTTTTGGACTGATCTCGTCTGCTAAAAGTTTGTCGAGATATCGCATTTGCTTGTTAAGTTTTGCCTGTTTCATATAAGGAATGCCCATCCAAATGACTTGGACGTGGTGTTGCTCGGCGGCGGTCAGGATGCGGTTGACGCGGCTGAGGTATTCTTCCGACCATTCGGGCGAGGCGAATTTCAGGTATTTTTTGCCTTTGGGGAAGTCCCACGGGTCGTTAGGACCGAGGAAGACAACCAGAAGGCGGATGTCGGCTTGTTGTTTGAGTGTCTGCTCGATGGTGTTCGGCCAGTCGAAAAACTTGGGATAGGATAATCCGGTGCTTTGCTTGCTTAGGTTCACCGACTGGATACCGTATTGTTTTTTCAGGCTTCTTTCGACAAAAGGCGCAACGCCCTGCATCATCGAGTCGCCCGCAAAAAAGACCTTGTCGCCTTGTCCGAGAACGATATTAGCGGGCGGGGCGATAGGGAGATGATGCGTGTCAGGTTGTCCGCCGTTTTGTGCCGTTTGGCGTCCGGCGGCGGGACGGTTTTTTTCCTGTGGTTCGGACGCATTAAGCTGCGCATTTTGTTCAGACGGCCCGTCGTCTTCAGCGATTTGAGGTTCCGGTTCGGCAATCACAGGTTGTCCTGCCAAACGCGCTTTGAGGTCGTCTGAAAAGGCGTACGCGTCTTGTTGCAGCTTCGCGCCCGTGCGCCACCATTCGTATTCGGACAAAGGCTCGAGCGGGGATGCCTGATGATAAGTCTGCTGCCAATAGGCATTGATGGAGTCTTGACTGAACCACGCCGCGCCAAAGGCGCAAACCAAAAGGGAAGCAAACAGGGAAATAAAGCGTTTCATATTCTGATTGTCCTTTTAAAAGTCGGCGTAAATAAAGCCAGGGATGCCCGACGGCGCCAATACGATAATCAACACCAACGCCAGCGTCAGCGGTATAAACCACAGCCACATCGGCATTTTTTCCAACGCCGCTACCGCGCCGTCAAACAGGCGAAGCAAATACGGGTAGAGCAAAATCATCAGACCAAACGAGGCAAGCAGCAGAATATCCGCCTGCTTCGGCGCAGCCCAACCTGCTTCGTTGGCGAATAAGGCATCAAACACCATCTGCGTATCGGCGAGGCTGCCGGTGTTGAACACGACGAAAGTGAAGCAGACGAAATGAAAAGTGACGAACCAAGCAAGCGGACGCAAGATTTTCAGACGACGTGAACCGTCCCGACCGAATATTTTGTCGCCGCAGTTAAGCAAAATTAATGCCACGCCGTGCAGCGCGCCCCAAAGCAGGAAATTCCAGCCGTAGCCGTGCCAAACGCCCGACAAAACCATCGCCAGCAGCAAGTTGAACTGCGTCAGGATGAAGCCGTGTTTGTTGCCGCCCAAAGGAATATAAATATAGTCGCGTATCCAAGTGGAAAGGCTGATGTGCCAACGGTTCCAGAAGTCGCGGATATTGAACGCGCGCAGCGGTGCGGCAAAGTTTTTCGGCAGACGGAAACCGAGCAGCATCGCCATCCCGATAACCAAATCCGAATAGCCTGAAAAATCAAAGAAAAGCTGGAAAGTATAGCCGTACACCCCCGACAATACACCCCAGCCGTCAAACTGGGCGGGATTCTCGAAAACGGGCGATACCCAGCCGTCTCCCAGCGCACCTGCCAGCCACCATTTTTTAGCAATGCCCAGCAAAATCAAGCACACCGCCAACGCGGGGCGTACCAATGCGCGCGGTTCTGCCGTCCGAATCTGCGCCAAAGCCCCCGCTTGTTCTCCGTCTATGCTTTTAAACGCCGCCGCGCGGATAATCGGTCCGGAAGTAATGGTCGGGAAGAAGCTCAAATGCAGCAGCAACTCATGCCACGCGAAGCGGTCGCCCATCGGATGGCGGCAGCAGTACACCAAATAAGCCAAAGATTGAAACGTGTAATAAGACAGCCCCAAAGGCATCAAGATATCGACAATCTCGCTCTGCCCTGTGTATTGGCGGATAAACGGGCGGAAAAAGTCGAAATATTTGAAGAAACACAATACTGCCAAAGCCGACGCTACGCCGAAGCCCAGCCAGAATTTCCGTACGTTTTCCTTTTCAGACGACATCAAAAGACCGAGCAGATGCACGCAGGACGAATAGCAGGCAATCACGGCGGCAAAGATGGGATTCAAGTGATACAGCCAACCCATACCCGCCAGCAGAAGCAAAACATTCTGCACCGACGGCATACGGAAAAATGCCCAATAAAGAGGCAGAAAAGCAATAAAAAATACCGCGAATTCAATCGACAGCAACGGCATAAGTGTTCCTTGAAATTTTTATTGTTCAGATGCCCCGAAATATAGGTTTGGCAACTCGAAGCGAACCATATATTGTAAATAAGTGTTTGAATTTATACAACTAACGCTAATCTTGTTTTAGAACCGCTCGTCTGAATTTGAGAAGGGTTTTGAAAGGCTTTTGTCATAAATATCGTGTTGGATAAGCAGGGTTTTTTTAAAATTTCAGAGATAAAAAGCAGGTTGGGCTGGGCATGCTGATTGCCCTTTTTTCAACACTCAATTTCAAGCAATGACTTGATTCAATATGAAAAAAAAGCAGATTCGGGGTAAAGATGCCCGTAAGGTATTTAAACCTTGACGAGTTTTACCTTGAATCTGCTTTTAATAAGGTTTGGTTTTGAGAATAACTTTTTATTTCAAACGATTAGATAATTTATGCTTAGGAGGATAAGGCGGCTTGCTGGTGCGCCGTCAACTCCGTAATGCCTTTCTGCGCCAGCGCAATCAGTTTGCCCAATTCGTCCAAGCTGAACGGTGCGCCTTCAGCCGTGCCTTGGATTTCGATGATTTTGCCTGAAGCGGTCATAACGATGTTGACATCGCTGTCGCAGCCGGAGTCTTCCGGATAGTCCAAATCCAAAAGCGGCACGCCGTTCACCACGCCTGCGGATACGGCGGCAACGGCTTCGCGAATGGGGTTTTCGCTGATGAGGTCGCCTGAAAGCAGCTTGTTGATGGCAATTTGCAGGGCGACGAATGCGCCGGTGATAGACGCGGTGCGCGTCCCGCCGTCTGCCTGAATCACATCGCAATCAATCAGGATTTGGCGTTCGCCGAGTTTTTCCATATCCACGACGGCGCGCAGCGAACGCCCAATCAGGCGCTGGATTTCCTGAGTGCGCCCCGACTGTTTGCCCGCCGCAGCTTCGCGGCGCATACGCGAGGCGGTGGACGCGGGCAGCATCCCGTATTCGGCAGTAACCCAGCCCTGCCCCTTGCCGCGAAGGAACGGCGGGACATTTTCGTCGATGGAAGCAGTGCAGATAACCTTGGTGTTGCCGCATTCGATCAGGCACGAGCCGTCGGCGTGCGGCAGAAAGTGCGGGGTGATTTTGATATCGCGTAGGCTGTCGGCATCGCGCGAGGTGCGGGGGTAATTGCTCATGATTTGTCCTTAGGGGGAACGGTAAAAATTTGTGGTCGGTATTATAGGGCAGAAGCCAAATGAGATGGGAAGGTCGTCTGAAAACAAAGGTTGAATCCCAAAAAATGGGGCGGTATAGTGGATTGCGTTGAGTATCCTCTGCAATTTAAATATGCGTCTGATGAATTGACCAAATTGGGACTAAAATTAAATTCAAAAAATATTTTTGAGATCATTATTATGAATTGTGCAGAATTTAAATCATCCTATCAAAAACTTAGGAATGATAGTGAGAAAGAAGAATTTCTACAAAATTACGCTGATGAGGATATGTCTGAGGAGTTGGCGAATTTTCTTTTGGATATCGGTCTAAGTTCAAAAGAATCCGATATTGCCCGCCATGAAGCATTCAGTATCTTGAGGGTGTATATAGGCGAATTTGATTATAGTTATATTTTTGAAAAAATAATTGATTTTGTTGAGAATCTTGATGAGGATATTTATCTTAGGATTGAGGCGCTGAATATTTTAAAAAGAGCGCCAATAACTGTTAATGAAGCAGAGTTTGCAATGAATGTCATCAAGAAAAATGAAAATGAGTTAATAAGCAGTGCAGCACTCCAAGTTTTGACATTTCATCGGAAACTGCCTTTCATTAAATTGTATCTTAAGCAGCTAATTGAAGATAAATCAGTTTTTTCGGAAGATGCACGTATAGCTTTAGGTTAGTGAGGAGAGTATGAAAAACTTTGATAAGGATTACCACGACGCAGAAATTATTGGCTATGTTTATGAGTCAAAGAAAGAAATCCTCAAATTTTTTCTTGCTGACGATTCAATATTGGATTTTCAGAACGTGGTGTTTTTTGATTTTGATAATATCGGTACGCAGAATGTTATTTTTGATATTCAGACGTATCACAATCAATCATGTCCTGAATGGTTGATTGAGTCGTTTCCATCCATCAGTTTTTATGTAGAACAAAGACGGCATGAGTCATATGATTTTTACTATATTTCATCATCGGTGGGGCTGGAAGCCGTCATTGTGTGTGCACATTAGGATGCGCAGTCCGTGTGGCAAAAAGCAGCTCGTATTTCTTGAGTAGAAATTGATTCGCCAACTCAGTCTTTACACAGCACAAAGGTCGTCTGAAACCATAAAAAGAGTTTCAGACGACCTTTTATTCTGCCTTCCTATCAAGCGAGGAACAGGCGGTATGCGGCGTTTTCGGTTTCGTCCTGATAGCTGTAACCGAGGCTTTCGAGGAAGTTTTCAAATGCTTCATCGTCAGTGGTCGGGACGTCGATGCCGACGAGGATGCGGCCGTAGTCGGCGCCGTGGTTGCGGTAGTGGAAGAGGGTGATGTTCCAGCCGCCCTGCATATGGTTGAGGAAGCGGGCGAGCGCGCCGGGGCGTTCGGGGAACTCGAAGCTGATTAAGCGTTCGTGGGCGACTTTTGTTGTGCGTCCGCCGACCATGTAGCGGATGTGGATTTTGGAGATTTCGTCTTCGGTCAGGTCGACATTGGGCAACCCGGCTTCGGTCAGCTGGCGGCTGATGACGGCAAGGTCTTGGGAACCTGCGGTTTGCAGGCCGACGAAGATGTGGGCTTTTTGGTCGTCGCCGTAGCGGTAGTTAAACTCGGTGATGTTGCGGCTGCCGAGTAGGTTGACGAACTTGAGAAAACTGCCGCGCTCTTCGGGGATGGTAACGGCGAAAATGCCTTCGTTGCCTTCGCCCAATTCGCTGCGTTCGGAAACGTGGCGCAGGCGGTGGAAATTCATGTTGGCGCCGCTGGTGACAGCGACGAGGGTTTGGTTTTGGATGCGGTTGCGGGCGGCATAGGTTTTCAAGCCGGCAAGGGCGAGCGCGCCGGCGGGTTCGGTGATGCTGCGGGTGTCGTCGAAGATGTCTTTGATGGCGCCGCAGATGGCGTCGGTATCGACGGTGATGATGTCGTCCAAGAGATCGCGGCAGAGGCGGAAGGTTTCGTCGCCGACGACTTTGACGGCGGTACCGTCGGAGAAGAGTCCGACATCTTTGAGGCTGACGACTTTTCCGGCTTCGACGGATTGTTTCATACAGCAGGAGTCGTGTGTTTGCACGCCGATGACTTTGATGCTCGGGCGAACTTGTTTGACGAATGCGGCAACGCCTGCAGCCAGTCCGCCGCCGCCGATGGGGACGAAAATGGCGTGGATGTCGTCGGGACGCTGGCGCACGATTTCCATACCGACCGTACCTTGACCGGCAATCACGTCGGGGTCGTCAAACGGGGCGATGTAGGTCAGTTTTTCTTTTTCTGCCAACTCCATCGCGTAATCATAGGCATCGTTGTAGGAAACGCCTTTGAGGACGACTTCGCCGCCGCGGCTTTTGACGGCGTCGATTTTGATTTGGGGCGTGGTTTCGGGCATAACGATGACGGCGCGGCAGCCTAGACGCTGTGCCGAAAGTGCGACGCCTTGTGCGTGGTTGCCCGCGCTGGCAGCGATCACGCCGCACGCGAGCGCTTCTTTGGGCAGCTTCGCCATTTTGTTGTACGCGCCGCGGATTTTGAAGGAAAACACGGGTTGCAGGTCTTCGCGTTTGAGCAGGACGTTGTTGTTCAGACGACCCGACAGCCCGATGGCGGGTTCGAGCGGGGTTTCGACGGCAACGTCGTAAACAGAGGCGGTCAGGATGCGGATGAGGTAATCGGAATAAGATGGGCGGTTGTTCATGGTTTTGTGTGCCGGAGGAGTATTTTCGAAAAGAGTGTCCGCCGTCCGCGTCAAACTTTGTCAACAAAACGGCGGAAAGGTAAAACCATACCCGCGAGGTCGTCTGAAATCAAGAAAAATCTTAGCAAAGCGAAGTTGCGGCGGTATAATGACAGCCTTTTGCGCCAAACCGCACGACGCGGTTGTTTTTATTTCTATTTCCGCACCACATTCCAATGAAAAAAACATTATCCGTATTGATCGCGGCGATGATGATTACCGCCGCGCAAGCCGCGCCGCAAGCGGCTAAAAACAACGCAGCTCCCGCAGTTGCCGCTTCCGAGCCGGCTCCTGCCGCCGCATCTCAGCCCGAAGCCATGATGCCCAGCATCAACAGCCCCGATGCGCCGCCTGCCATTGCCGCTGCCGCATACATTGTTACCGATTTGCACAGCCATCAAGTGCTTGCCTCTAACAATATCGACACGCAGATCGAACCGGCTTCGCTGACCAAAATGATGACCGCCTACCTCACGTTCAAGGCTTTGGAAAACGGCACATTGCGCGCCGACCAAATGCTGACCGTGTCCGATGCAGGCTGGAAAATCGAAGGCTCGCGGATGTTCCTCATTCCCAAAGTCCCCGCCAGCGTCAGCGATTTGATTAAAGGCATGATTGTCCAATCCGGTAACGATGCCGCCACCACGCTTGCCGAAGCCATGGGAGGAGGCTCGGTGGACGTGTTCGTCCAACAAATGAACGAAGAAGCCAAGCGTTTGGGCATGACCAAAACCCACTTTAAAAACCCGACCGGATTGGCTGCCGAAGGCCATGTTTCCACCGTCGGCGATTTAGCCATTTTGTCCGCCGCGCTGATACACGATTATCCGAAATACTATCCTGTATTTTCGATTAAATCCTTCAAATACAACAATGTTGAGCAGCCCAACCGCAACCTTTTGCTCTACCGCGACTCCAGCGTGGACGGCCTGAAGGCAGGACATTCCGAAAGCGCAGGCTACAACCTTGCCGCGTCCAGCAAACGCAACGGCAGACGCATCGTTTCCATCGTTGTCGGTACCGATTCCACCGAAGCCCGCGCTTCCGAAAGCGGTAAACTGCTCAACTGGGCGTTGCAGGCATTCGATACGCCCAAGCTCTACAACGGCGGCGAAATCATTTCCAAGGTCAAAGTTTATAAAGGCAGCAGCAAATCGGTGAACGTCGGCTTCCTCGAAGACGTATACATCACGATTCCTCACGATGCCGGACAAAACATCAAACCGATTTTAGAAACCGTCCAGCCCGTTATCGCCCCGATACGCAAAGGTCAAAGCTTGGGCAAACTCAAAATCGTCAAAGACGGCAAAGTCATCACCGAGAAAAACGTCGTCGCCCTCCATTCCGTTGAAGAAGGCAGCTGGTTCAGACGGATGTGGGATGATATCGTATTGTGGTTCAAAGGCTTGTTCGGCAGCAGCTCGAAATAAGCTGAGTTGATGTAAAAAGGTCGTCTGAAAATGGTTTCAGACGACCTTTGTTTTGGATTTAATTTACACGAGGCGACGGCAAAGTCTAGTTATAGTGGATTAACTTTAAATCAGGACAAGGCGACGAAGCCGCAGATAGTACATCAGGACAAGGCGACGAAGCCGCAGACAGTACAAATAGTACGGCAAGGCGAGGCAACGCCGTACTGGTTTAAAGTTAATCCACTATAACTCAAATCCGCTTTCAAATATTCTTTCTTCTCCGCTAATCGGGTCGGTAAATTCAATGCGTTTTGCCAGTAGTTTCAAAGGTTTTTCATAATCTTCATCGCCCACCGCCAAAGGGGTGGGATAAAGCGCGTCGTTTAGCAGCGGCATACCCAAACGCATCATATGCACCCGAAGCTGGTGTTTTTTTCCCGTATGCGGCATCAGCCGGTAGAGGCTGAATTCGCCGCGGTTTTCAATCAATTCGACCGTCGTATGGGCGTTCGGCTCGCCTTCGATTTCTTGCGTCGTGAAAAACTGTTCCCCGCGTACCATGCGTGAAACTACGTCCAACGGATACACCAAGTCCGTCCGCGTCGGCGCGACGGCGTGATAAGTTTTACGGACGCTTTTTTCCTGAAACATCGTTTGATAATCGCGGCGCGTGGCAGGATTGTGCGACAGCAGCATCACGCCCGCCGTATCTTTGTCCAAGCGGTGAACCGGCGTAATGTCTGCTATGTTTAAATGCTGCAATTCCGGCCGCAGGCGCAGGCGGGTCAGCAGGGTTTCGCGCAGAAAACGCCCGCTGGGAATAACGGGCAGGAAATGCGGTTTGTCAACGACAATCAGATGGTCGTCGATGTGCAGGATTTTTTCTTCAAACGGAATGACGGGTTCGTTGTCGCTGCTGGTTTCGCGGTAATAAAACATGGTTTTGCCCGGCTCGAACAGCGTGTGTTCGTCAAACGGCACGCCGTCTGCATCGACGACGAAGCCGCTGTTCAAGCGCCTGCGCCAATCGTTTTCGCCGACGAAGGGAAAGCGGACGCAGAGGAAATGCAACAGGGGCAGGCCGTAAAACGGTTTTTCGTGCGGCAGCACCAAATAGCTGGGTTTGACGCCGTTTAAAAGCGGGAGGGGATTGGAGCGTTTTTTCATGTGGCGGATTGTACTCGGTTTCGGCCTTTTTTTCAGACGACCTAAGTCGGGGTAAGGCTGTCGGGTGATAATGAAGCGGTTTGCGTGGGGAAAGATTGTGTTACGGATGATGGGAAAAGAGGTCGTCTGAAAAGCCGGATTTTGGGTTTTCAGACGACCTTTTTATTTGGTTTTTTTAAAGATAGATTAGGCGGTGTTTTTCGTGGGCAAAGCCCACGCTACGGAAGGGTTGTGTATGGAATGTTTGGTTTGATTTGAACACATGAAAAAAGGTCGTCTGAAAATGGGAAGTCCGTTTTCAGACGACGTTTTTTATTTGGGGTTTTAAAGACAGGTTGGGCAGCGTTTTTCGTGGGCAAGGCCCACGCTACGGGAGGGTTGCGGGTGGAATGTGTGGTTTGATTTGAACGCATGAAGAAAGGTCGTCTGAAAACGGGAAATCTGTTTTCAGACGACCTTGGTTGCAACTTATTCAAACAAAACTTATTCCGCCAATTCGGTTTGCTGGTGCGACATGAGTTCTTGTCCGACATTGGTCAGGAGGTTGAGGTAACGCTCGTACTGCTTGAGGATGTCGGCGATGAGTTCGCGGCGGTTCATGTATTGCACGTCGTAGCCGCTGCGGCCGTCGAAGAAGTAGGTGTAGGGTTCGTAGGTTACGTTGTGGCGGATGTGCGGGAGGTGGCCGTCTTTGATAAGTTGTTCGGACACTTCGCGCTTGATGGTTTTAATGCCGTACATGAAGTCGCGCAGGGACTCTTTGTGGATGGTGAATTCGACGGCAGGTTCTTCACGGTCGAAGTGGGTTTGGATGTCGACGCTCAGGCTGTATTTGTCGGACAGCTCCTCGTTCAGTTCGCGCATGGCGGGCAGGGCGGTGGTTTTGAGGAATTTGAGGATGTCTTGTTCCTGCGTTTGGTTCAGCATACGCTCGAGCCTGTCCTGCCAATTGTCGCCGCTCCAATAGACGCTGGAGGGGGTGACGGCGGTCGTGAAGTATTTGTGGTCGGCGTTTAATCCGCGCCATAGGCTGAAACACATGACCAGCATGAGCATGGCGAAAGGCAGGGCGACGATGAGGGTCATGGTTTGCAGGGTGGGCAGTCCGCCGAAGCGCAAGAGAACGATGGCGGCGGCAGACATCAGCAGCCCCCACATCACTGCCTGCCAGCGCGGGGCGGTCAGGCTTTTGTCGCGGGAGGCGATGTTGTTGAGGACGTAAATGCCGGAGTCGGCGGAGGTAATGAAGAAGAGGGCGATCACCGTGAGGCTGACGAATCCAGTAATGGTCGGCAACGGGAGATATTCGAGGAAGCGGAAAAGGAGTTTTTCAGGTGTGCCGGTCAATGCGCCGAGTGCGCCTGCTGCGACATGGTCGTTAATCCAAATGGCGGTATCGCCGAAGATGGTGAACCAGATGACGCAGAACAAGGAAGGAACGGCTAAAACGCCAAAAATAAATTCGCGTATGGTGCGTCCGCGCGAGATGCGGGCGATGAAGAGTCCAACAAAAGGCGCCCAAGAACACCACCACGCCCAGTATAAGATGGTCCAGCCGCCGAACCATTCGGTGTGGTTTTGTTCGTAGCTGTACGTTTTGAAACTGAGCTGTATGAGGTTGCTCAGGTAAGTACCGAGGTTGTCGTTGAAAGCGGAGAGCAGGTGGAGGGTGGGGCCGGTGGCGAGGACGAAAAACATCAGCGCGAAGGCAAAGGTCAGGTTCAATTCGCTCAGTATTTTCACGCCTTTGCCTATGCCGGAGGCTGCGGATGCAATCGCCATGCCCATGACGATGAAAATCACGACGGTTTGCATGGAAAAGGTATTTTCTCCAATCCAACCCAGTTGTTCCAAGCCTGCGCCCAGCTGCGTTGCGCCGAAGCCGAGCGTGGTAATGATGCCGAACAGGGTGGCGACCAGCGCGAGGATGTCGATGATGTCGCCCGCCTTGCCGTCGGTTTTTTCTTTCAACAACGGATAAAAGCAGGAACGCAACGAGAGCGGGAGTTTGTAGCGGAAGGCAAAATAAGCAAGCGCCAAGGCGATAACGGCATAAACCGACCAGGCATGTACGCCCCAGTGGAAAAGCGTATGGAGCAAAGCATCTTGCTGTTTGATTCCGTCGCCTCCTTCCGTGATGGGCGAAAGGTAGTGGGTGAGCGGTTCCGCCACGCCGAAAAACATCAACCCGACACCCATGCCTGCGGCAAAGAGCATGGCAATCCAAGACCAAAAGTTAAATTCAGGCTCTTCTTCGTTGGTGCCCAGTTTGATGTTGCCTAAGCTGCTGACTGAAAGGGCGATCAGGAAGAAGAAAAAGGCGGAAAACGCCAAGATGTAAAACCAACTGAAATTTTTGAACACGCCTGCTTTAGCGGCATTGAGGACGGTTTCCGCCTGTTGCGGCACCAAAAGCGCGATGCCGATGACCAGCAGTACGAAAGCGAGCGTTACCGAGACGACAAAAGGATTAAACGAAGACCGATTGCGTAAAAAATGAAATAAAGACAAACCTTGACCTCCTTTTAGGATGGTGAGGCAGGCGGACGCGGGCGCAAGGCCGTATATGGTTGATTAACAAAAACTGGGAATAAAACATGGTCTGTCGGACGAGATCCGAGACCTTCCCGATTTTTGGTAATCCACTATATAAACGCAGACAAAACATGAATGGCGTTTAGACCGTCCTGCCGGATGAAAAAAACAAGGGGAAAAGGGAGTAAAAACGCACAGATGAATCGGCCGTAATGAGGGCTGGGTGAGACAAAATTGATGATGATTATTTCTTTTTTTGAAGGAATAATAACAAAATCAGGGAATTGTTTCAAATTGGGAAAGATTTGTGTGTGTTTGGGGGCAAGAGGGTTAGCGACGATAAAATAGGCAAAGGGGTCGTCTGAAACGCTTTTCAGACGACCCCTCATCAGTTTTATGTGCCATTGCCGCCATCTACTTTCTTAAACGACAGCCAAATGCAGACGCCGACCGATATCAGCCAAGCCGCCAGCAGCCAATACGGATTGAGCAAATGGGCGTAGGGGTTCAAATCGGGATTCTTGATGGGCGGCAGATAAACCATAACGCCGAAGTAGGCAGACGATAGGGCAAGGCAGCTCAAAATGCCTTTTTGGTCTTTACGCAGACGCATCAGCATTGCCGTCAAACCGCTTGCCACCATGGCGGCAAAGCCAAAGAAAGTCATCGGGATAAAGTGTGCGCTCCAAGCTTGTGTGTCGGGGAAGGCGGAGTCCGGCTGCATCAGGAAGGCGCAAGTCAGGAAAATCGGTGTGCCTGCCAAAGCAAAAGCAAGCGGAATCCACCAGCGGTAAGAAAAAACGCTTTTTTTTTTCAGTTGCATGTTCAAAAATGACTTGCCCCGCATGAATGCCCGCCTTCACGGTTTTCACGGCAATTTCCCGCTCCCGTTTATACCCGCTTTCACTAGGTAAAAACACCAGCCCAAAGGGAATAACGGCAAACGCATTCAATAGGCTGAATATCGTTAATCCTTCGAAATAAAAATTAAACAGCATCTCTATATCTTTTGACAAAAACAGCGCAAACAATATCGTGCTTATGTAGGAACAGACAAAGCCGATGAGCATGGCGGTCAAGATATGCTTCAAGTTCCTACGCAAACGAAGCTGCGTCATCGCCATACCGGTCAGTATGCCCCAAACCAACATATAGCCAAGCATATAGAGTAAACCGGTAATTATTGTAGCCACACTAGCCAGACTGCCGAACACCAGTCCGAAAATACCGAAATGGAGCATAGAGGCAAAAAAAGCTGCCACCCCGCCGGAAGCTACGGCAAGCTGAACGGTGAGAAACACGAGTAAAACGCCGTAACACAAGGCGTAAACGGTAAAGAGCAGCGTAAGGTACGGCTTGCGCGGTTTCTTGTCCTTCAGGGCGGTGTTGTCCGACATTATGCTGGTTTCCTTTGGATGATTTATCGGAATTGAAATAGTTTCAGACGACCTTTGAGCGCGGATACATCGAGTTAAAATCGTCGTATCGGATTGAGGTTCAGCCGTCATGAAAATTTGAATGATTATAATGGAATAGTTTGTGTCGATGATAGCCGTATAACGATATTGCATTTTCGTGAAACCGATAATAGGCAATAAGATTTGCCATTGCAGTAAAAAAGGTCGTCTGAAAACTGTTTTTCAGACGACCTTTTGCCGTTTTATCACTCAAGGAAGCGAAGGAGTTACGACCGTACCTGTCCGTCGCCCAACACAATCCATTTCTGCGAAGTCAGCCCGTGCAGGCCGACGGGGCCGCGGACGTGGATTTTGTCGGTGGAAATGCCGATTTCCGCGCCGAGGCCGTACTCGAAGCCGTCGGCGAAGCGGGTGGAGGCATTGGCCATGACGCTGGCACTGTCGACCGTGCGCAGGAAGGTGCGGGCGTCGGTGTAGGATTCGGTTACGATGCTGTCGGTGTGGTGGCTGCCGTGGGTGTTGATGTGGGCGACGGCTTCTTCAAGGCTGTCGACGATTTTGACGGAGAGGATGGGGGCGAGGTATTCGGTGTCCCAGTCTTCTTCGGAGGCCGTCTGAATGTGGGGCAGGATGGAAAGGGTACGCGGGCAGCCGCGCAGCTCGACATCGCGGGCGGCGTATTTCTCCGCCAATACGGGCAGGATTTCGGCGGCACGGCTTTGGTGGACGAGCAGGGTTTCCATGGTGTTGCAGGTGCCGTAGCGCGAGGTTTTGGCGTTGAAGGCGATGTTGACGGCTTTTTCGGCGTCGGCAGCGCGGTCGATATAGACGTGGCAGATGCCGTCGAGGTGTTTGATGACGGGTACGCGGGCTTCGGCGGCGATGCGGGAAACCAGCGATTTGCCGCCGCGCGGGATAACGACATCGATAAATTCGGGACTTTGCAGCATGGCGCCGACGATTTCGCGGTCGGTGTTTTCAATCAGGCTGACGGCTGCTGCGGGCAGGCCGTTTTCAACTAATGCCTGCGTAATCAGTTTGGAGAGCGCCATATTGCTGTTGAAGGCTTCGCTGCCGCCGCGCAGGACGCAGGCATTGCCGGACTTGAGGCAGAGGGCGGCGGCATCGACGGTTACGTTGGGGCGGGATTCGTAAATGATGCCGACAACGCCCAGCGGTACGCGCATTTTGCCGATTTGCAAGCCGTTTTCGCGGGTGCGGAATTCGTCCATTTCACCGACGGGGTCGGGCAGGGCGGCAATCTGGCGCAAACCTTCGCACATGGCGTCTATGGTTTTTTCGGTCAGTCGCAGGCGGTCGAGCAGGGCGTCGTTCAAACCTTTCTGCGCGGCCTGTTCCATGTCTTGGGCGTTGGCGGCGAGGATGGCGGTTTGATGGTGTTTGATGAGTTCGGCGGTGCGCAGGAGCGCGGCGTTTTTCTGCGCGGTCTCGGCGGCGGCGACAATATAGGATGCCTGCTTGGCGGCGGACGCAGTGCGGCGGACGTAGTCTTGGATGTTTTGCATGGTATTTCTGCGGGAAAAGTGGGAATAGGTTGATGATAAGGTCGTCTGAACGGGAATTCAATAGGACGCAGAAAGACAATTCCAGCGATACTGGGAAAAGGACTGAGAAAATCGCAGATAAAAAAAACCATCTATACTAAGGGGAAAAGTATAGATGGCCAAACACATTACGGGGAAAACGTCTTACTCACTTACTCACTTCTCTCGAAGCAAGTGTTACTCAGACACGCGAATTATATAATAGTTCACGAATGATGGCGTTAAGTTTGGTTAATGACATCTTAACACTTATATCATCATGTTTTTAAACAAATAAAAAAATCATAATGGTTAAATTTTTTTTGAAAAAACTTCAAAATTTTCAAACCGTGATGAATTTCCACTCCCCTGAGGCTAAATTTTCTACCGTTCGTCCGTTAAATTCGTTCCTGTGGAGGTGTTCGACGCGGTTGCCGGCGGCGGAGACCATGCGTTTGACTTGATGATATTTGCCTTCGGTAATGGTCATCAGCAGGGTGGTCGGATTTTCCAAAACGGCTTCGGCAGCGCGGACGGTCTCGTTGTCGTCGTGCAGAAGGACACCGTTTTTCAGCGTTTCACACAGGCTTTTGTCAGCAGGATGCTTCAGGGTAACGCGGTAGATTTTGGGGACTTTGTGTTTCGGTGAGGTAACGCGGTGGTTGAACTGCCCGTCGTTGGTAATCAGCAAAACGCCCGTCGTATCCGCATCCAGCCTGCCGACCGCCTGCATGTCGATATTGCGCATATGGTCGGGGAAAAGGCTGAAAACGCTGGGGTATTGCTGCGGTTTGTGCGAGGTTTCGTAATCGGCAGGCTTGTTGAGCAGGATATAAAAATAGGGCATGGGGACGACGACGATGTCTTCGCCGTCTATGCGCAGCGTTTGGACTTCAGCGGGATCGATGTCGGCTTTGGTGTCGTTGCGGACTGTATCGTTGATTTCGACACAGTCGTTTTGAATCAGCCACTGGCATTGTTTGCGGCTGCCTATGCCTTGGGATTGGAGATATTTGATCAGTTGCATGGGAATGGCGGGAACGGGTTTCAGACGACCTAATTGTATATCAGGATTTTGCTTTCAAACGATAGAGATAAGTGGTTTCCCTGTTGCGGGCAAAGGCGAGCGGGTCGGATTCGTCGGCGGCTTTGCGGTGGCGCGGTTTGGTTTTCAGAATATCGACCACTTCTAAAGAGGTCGTCTGAAAACATTGTTCCAGAAAATCGCGGTCGCGCAGATGCAGATGTTCCGCCAAGTCGGAAATGATTAACCACGCTTCGCCTTGCGGGTTTAAATGCTGCCGCACGCCGTTTAAAAAGGCGGTCAGCATGGCGTTGTCGGGATCGTAGAGGGCGGTTTCGACGGCGGAAGTCGGTTTGGCGGTCAGCCACGGCGGGTTGCAGACGATCAGGTCGGCGCGGCCTTCGGGAAACAAATCAACGGCTTGGACGGCGACTTGTTTGTCCAGCCCCAAGCGGGCGAGGTTGGCGGTTGCGCAGGCGATGGCCTTGGGGTTGGTATCGGTGGCGGTGATGTCGGGAATGCTGCGTTTGGCAAGGATGGCGGCGATAACGCCGGAACCTGTACCGATGTCGAACGCCGTCTGAATATTAGGATTCAACGGCGCTTGGGCGATTAAGTCCAAATATTCGCCGCGCAGGGGCGAGAACACGCCGAAGGGGACGTGGATTTTGCCGCCAAGCTGCGGAATGTCTATACCCTTTTTGTGCCATTCGTGTGCGCCGATAAAGCCCAAAAGCTGGTTGAGTGGCAGCAAAAACGGCGCGTCGTTCGGTTCGTCGTACACATCGGCAAGAGCGGCGCGGACGTCGGGCGCGCGCGGGTTGTTTAACTGAAAACCTGCACCGATTTCGACGGCAAGCATATTCAACACGCGGCTTTGCTGCGCCTGCTTCATGCGGTGGGTGTGGAAGGTCGTCTGAATATCGATAGGCGCGTTTTTTGTTTTTTCAGACGACCTGCGGACGCGTTTTTTCATCGCCGCCAACACTTGCTTGGCGTTGTGGAAATCGCCCGTCCAAACCGTTGCCGTGTGGGCATGGGCGTTTTTGAGAATATCGGCGGCATTGCTTTCATGCACATAAACCGCCTGCTTGGGCGGCTTTTGCGTGCTTTCGTTGCGCCATTCGGCAGCGGCGCGGTCGGTCAAGATAATGGGGAACATGACGGGAAGGAGGAAGGGAAAACTGACGGCAAGTTTACTATATTTCGGCTTACGATGTATTGCCGTTATGGAGGGGTGGAGCATTCTAAACAAGCGAGCGCAGCTTGGATTGTGATGAGACCTTTGCAAAAAAGCCCTTCCCTCGA
>NZ_KV794890.1:0-584 GCF_001808875.1 Neisseria sp. HMSC064E01 | reverse complement strand
AGGGGATTTTGGGGAATTTTGCAAAGGTCTCCAACAGCGTACTACAGCATCTACCGAAACCAGCTTTGATACTGGATAACCGTCTATTGATACATTTTTAGATCATAATGTTTTCATATTAAAAGATATTACTTGTGATACCAAATCGGTGGTATCAAAAAATATAATTATCCGATAGTGATCATAATCCCCGTCAGTATCCGGCAACCAGCAAACAAAAATATGTGAATTCTGATAATTTAAGGAATAATAATCGGGATCAAAAAAATATTTAATTTCAATCCATTTTCCACTGGGAAATTCAAATAATTTTTTTAAACAATTGCTGTTTTTTTCTAAAACAAAATCATCTAATAACACATCTAATTCAATTGCTGATTTAAGCTCTTCATCTGAGGAAGGGTTCATGACATATCCTTGTTGAACAAATGAATTAATATGAGTAACCTCTTATAAAGTTGCCCGTCTGATTTTACCTGCACGCAATCATTGTTGCTGCGCTGCTAGTAGATTTAGCGGCGGGGGTATGGCAATAAGGTCATCTGAAAACGTTTTGAACTGCACCCCAAAAGTTGGACACATCC
>NZ_KV794889.1:25638-67322 GCF_001808875.1 Neisseria sp. HMSC064E01 | reverse complement strand
GGGGATGTCCAACTTTTGGGGTGCAGTTCAAACCTGATTCGGTTTCAGACGACCTTTTTTCAGACGAGCTTAAGCGTAATGCCGCTCTTCGCCTTTGCCGTCCACATTCTCGGCGCAGCGTTTGCAGATGGTTTCATGACCTGCAACTGTGCCGATGTCGTGGGTGTAGTGCCAACAGCGTTCGCATTTTTCGCCGTCGCTGGCTTTGGCGGTGACGGCAAGTTCGCTGCCGGTTTTGACTTCGACTTTGGACACCAAGAGGGCAAAGCGCAATTCTTCACCCAAGGCATTCAGGTAGTCGGCGGTGGCTTCCGGCGCGGTGATTTCGGCTTCTGCCTGCAATGACGAACCGACGGTTTTGTCGGTGCGCAAAGGCTCGATGGCGGCGGTTACGGCTTCGCGGGCTTCGCGGACTGCCGTCCATTTTTTCACCAGTTCGGCTTCGGCTTTTTCGTTAATGGGCGGGAACTCGTGCCAAGTGTGGAAGAGGACGCTGTCTTCTTCGCCGCCGCCGATGATGTCCCACGCTTCTTCGCCGGTGAAGCACAAAATCGGTGCAATCAAGAGAACCAGGCTGCGCGTGATGTGATACAGGGCGGTTTGCGCGCTGCGGCGGGCGTGGCTGTCGGCTTTGGTGGTGTAGAGGCGGTCTTTCAGGATGTCGAGGTAGAACGCGCCCAAGTCTTCCGAACAGAAGGCGACGATGTCTTTCACGGCGAAGTGGAAGGCGTAGCGCGGATAGTAGTCGCCCGCCAGACGCTCTTGCAGTTGGCGCGCCAATACTAAGGCGTAGCGGTCGATTTCGACCATATCTGCCTGCGGTACGGTGTGTTCGAACGGGTCGAAATCGCTGAGGTTGGCAAACAGGAAGCTCAAGGTGTTGCGGATGCGGCGGTAGCTTTCGGTGACGCGTTTGAGGATTTCTTTGGAAATCGCCAATTCGCCGCTGTAATCGGTGGATGCCGCCCACAGGCGCAGGATGTCCGCGCCGAACTCGTTATAGACTTCTTGCGGCGCGACGACGTTGCCGATGGATTTCGACATTTTGCGGCCGTTTTGGTCCACCACGAAACCGTGGGTCAGAAGCTGTTTGTACGGGGCGCGTCCCATGGATGAGGCGCAGCCGGTCAGCATGGAGGATTGGAACCAGCCGCGGTGTTGGTCGCTGCCTTCGAGGTAGAGGTCGGCGGGCCAATCCAATTCTTCGCGCTGTTTCAAGACGGAATAATGGGTCGAACCAGAGTCGAACCATACGTCCATCGTGTCGGAAAGTTTGTCGTAGTTTTCGCAATCTTCCGCGCCCAACAATTCGCTTTTATCGAGGGAGAACCATGCCTCGATGCCTTTTTCTTCGATTTTCAGGGCGATTTTTTCCAAAAGCTCGGCGGAGTTCGGATGCAGCTCGCCCGTTTCTTTGTGGACGAAGAAGGTCATCGGCGTGCCCCAGTAGCGTTGGCGCGAAACGACCCAGTCGGGGCGGCCTTCGATCATGGCTTCGAGGCGCGCGCGACCCCATGACGGGAAGAATTCGGTGTCGTCCACGGCTTTGATGGCTTTGTCGCGCAGGGTTTTGCCGTCGCTGCCGGCTTTGTCCATGCCGACAAACCATTGACCTGTCGCACGGTAAATCAGCGGGGTTTTGTGGCGCCAGCAGTGGGCGTAGCTGTGTTCGATTTTGCTGCTTGCCAAGAGGTTGCCGGTTTCTTCCAGCCATTGCAGGATGACGGGATTCGCCTCCCAAACGCTCATGCCTGCGACGCGCGGCGTTTCGCTGATGTATTTGCCTTCGGCGTTGACGGGGTTGTAAAGCTCGATGCCGTATTTGTTGCAGACGGCGTAGTCTTCCAAACCGTGCGCGGGGGCGGTGTGTACCAAGCCCGTACCGGCGTCGGTGGTAACGTGTTCGCCGTTGAGCATGGGAATATCGCGTTCGAGGAACGGATGGTTCATGTGCAGGTTTTCCAGCTTGTCGCCGGTGGTTTCCGCGAGGACGTTGAGGTCGTCTGAAGCAAAACCGTAGCGTTTGAGCGCGTCTTCCGCCAAATCTTTCGCCAGCACCAATTTGCCTTTGGGCGTATCGATTAATTGATACACCACGTCCGCACCCGCAGACACGGCTTGGCTCGCGGGCAGCGTCCAAGGCGTGGTCGTCCAGATGACGGCAAACGCCTTGTCTTCGATACCTGCCAAACCGAATGCGGCGGCAAGCGCGGCGGTGTCTTTAAACGGATAGGCAACGTCAATCGCAGGCGATACTTTGTCTTTATATTCCACTTCCGCTTCCGCCAGCGAAGAGCCGCAGTCCAAGCAGAACTGAACCGGTTTCGCGCCACGGTAGAGATAGCCCGATTTGTAGATTTCGCCGAGCATACGCACGGTATCGGCTTCAGTTTTGAAATCCATGGTCAAGTAAGGATTGTCCCAGTCGCCCAACACGCCCAGACGGATGAAGTCTTTTTTCTGACGGGCAACCTGCTCGGCGGCGTATTCGCGGCACAATTCGCGGAAGCGCGCTTTGGGCATATCTTTACCGTGCAGCTTTTCCACCATCACTTCGATGGGCAGACCGTGGCAGTCCCAGCCCGGCACATAAGGCGCGTCGAAGCCGGCTTGGGTTTTGCTGCGGATAATGATGTCTTTGAGGATTTTGTTGACGGCATGACCGATGTGGATGTCGCCGTTGGCATACGGCGGGCCGTCGTGCAGGATGAATTTCGGACGGCCTTTGGCGATTTCGCGCAGTTTTTGATAGCGTTTGTGCTCGTACCAGCTTTTCAGCCACGCAGGCTCGCGCTTGGCGAGGTTGCCGCGCATTGGAAACGGGCTTTCGAGCAGGTTTACGGTTTTGCTGTAATCGGTCATGTTGTGATTCTCTATGGTTTCGGTATTTCGGTTTCAGACGACGTTTCGCTAAGGTCGTCTGAAAAAATGCAAAGGGCTATTGTAGCCGAATTGTATTGTTTTTATAAGGGGTTTGGACGAAAGGCTGATGCTTGGCGCAAGGGTAGGGGAGTCGGTTTTGCCGTAAATTTTGCGGTTTGACGGATTCACATTAAACCGAGGCGGCATTGTCTCGATTTGCTTTGATTTTTCGTTACTTTTTTAATGAAGATTGACCCGATGTCAAAATTAAATGATAATTTATATCGTTATTATTATAAATAGATGAATTTAGTTTTATTACTTTGCAAAACACTCAGCTCTTCACTTGCGTTTTGCGTCTGCTCGTCCCTTAAACCTCAAAATAGGCGACATATTCAAGCAATGCTTTTCAAATCAAAATTTACCCTTCTTTTTCTAGCCGTTTCCGCTATTCCCGCTTCTGCCTTTGCCGAATCTTCCAATAATCAAATTTCCGCCGACGAATACCGTGCCGCTGCCGTAGGCGTACTGCCGACGGTTGAAGTGCGTGGAAAGCGTGCGGACAAGCCGTTTCGAACGCCTTCTGCGGTCAGCCACCGCGACGCGGACGAATTGGGGCAGGACGCGAATACGCTGATCCGCACCATGCCCGGCACGTTTACGCAGCACGATTTGGGGCAGGGCGGTTTTGCCGTCAATATCCGCGGACTGGAAGGCTTCGGGCGTGTGAATACGACGGTGGACGGCGTGACGCAGACCTTTTTCCAAGCCAATCCGGCGCACGGTTGGAACGGCAATACCACTTACGTCGATGAAAACTTTATTGCGGGTATCGATGTATCGCGCGGTTCGGTTGCCGGCGCGGGCGGTGTGAACGCCTTGGCGGGCAATGCCGAATTGCGGACGCTGGATGTGGATGATTTGGTCGCCAAAGACCGCAAATTCGGTTTTCAGACGACCTATCGTCAAGGTACGAACGGCTACGGCAAAAACGGCATGATGGGCGCGGCGGTCCGCCACGAATTTGAAAACGGCGGCAGCATCGGCTTTCTTAGCGCGATCAGCGGCAAGCGCAAGAGCGGCTATAAAAACGGTGCGGGCGAAGTGATTACCGGCGATGAATTTGACGCGGATACGGCGGCGGAAAGCGGCATCCGTTCGTGGGGTACGCTCAATAAGCTGCACATCCGCCCCAGCCGTTACCACAGCATCATCCTCGGCCATATGATGAACCGCGCGCGTTTCACCAACAACCACAGTCCTTTGCAGGTCAATACGCAGACGGGGTTGCTGAAATACCGCTACAACCCTTTGTCCGACTGGGTGGACCTCCAGCTTGACGCATCTTTCAGCAATGCGCGACAGAAGTTTTTACAGGGCGAAAGCGCGCGCGAGGATTACGTCGGACGTACCACACGCAGCCCGACCACTTCGCTGACTTTGCAAAACCGCTCGAACACCGACATTGGCAACAGCGAATTGTCGTTGAACTACGGCGCGAAATTCATGCGTACGCGCTACAACAGCAATTACGAAAACAACACCATGCTGCTTGCCGAAGGCAAACAAAACCTCGACAGCGCATTTTTCGATGCCGAGTGGAAACCCGGAAAATGGACAGTTCATGCCGGTTTGGGCTATGAACGCTACGGCTTGCGCGGCTATCTGCCGCCGACCGACGACGACGGCGCGATTATCCTGCCGCGCGGCGGCGACATCCGTTTCAACCGCAAAGAAGACCATCTGAATCCGCGTTTCGGCGTTGCGTACAAACCGTGGGACTGGTTGCAGGTTTACGCCAATATCGGCAAAAGCAGCCGCAGTCCGACCGTGCAGGAATTCATGTACGTCAACAACGTCCAAGGTAGCCCGTATTCGGTCAATCCGTATTTGAAGGGCGAATCATCGTTCAACCGCGACATCGGCTTCAACATCCACAAACAAGGCATCTGGAAAGCGGACGACACTCTCAACCTGAAAGTCGGTTATTTCAACAACCGCGTGAAGAACTATATCGTCCAAGACCAGTTTTATATCTGTCGGGACAACGGCGTACAGCGTTGCACCATCGACGAGGCGGTCGGTAGCGACAGCAATGCGATAGGCGTGTTCCGCAATATACCCGACACCACCAAGATGCGCGGTTGGGAAATCGAAGGCGGTTACGACTTCGGACGCGGCTACATCAATCTCGCGTGGAGCAAAACGCGCACCACCTTCCCGCATGATTTCCTTGCCGATTTGGGCTTCTCCCATATCCGTGCCATGCCTTCCAGCGTTTGGATGGTGGATGCGGGAACGCGCTGGCTGGACAACCGCCTGACAGTCGGCACGCGCATCAGCTATACGGGCAAAGACACCGTGGCTGAAGGCGTGGATGTCGATACTCAGGTTCAGACGACCCGCCAAGTCGCCGGCAATCCCAAAATCATCGACCTTTACGCCACTTGGCAGGCGCGTAAAAACCTGCGTTTCTTCTTCAATATCGACAACCTGACCAACCGCGTTTACAACTATCCGCTCAGCGGCGGCACGCTCGCCACGGGTAATTTGGGCGAAGGCAACAACGTCAACCAAGGCACGGGACGCGGACGGACGATATACGGCGGATTGACCTTGAAATTCTAAAAGGTCGTCTGAAAAGCGCAAACGCCGTTTCAGACGACCCCAAACCGACAGGACAAACATGATGTTCAAACCGATTTTATACAGGCTCGCCGCTGCCGCTTGGCTGTTTGCGGCAGCCGCCGTCCACGCCGCCGCGCCGCAAGGGCGGATTTACGATACGCAGGCGGGGCGGGAAATTGCGCCCGAAGCTTTGGTGCAGCAGTTGAAGCAGGCGGATGTCGTCTTAATCGGCGAGAAACACGACGAGGCGGCGCACCACAACGCGGAAGCATGGCTGTTGGCTCAGACTGCCGACGCAAGGCAGTCAGGCTCGGTGCTTTTGGAAATGCTGGACGCTTCGCAGCAGCGGCAGGTCGGCGAAGTGCAGGCATGGATGCAGTCGGGCGGCAAAACCACGCCGCACCGCCTGAATGAAAAAATGGGCTGGAACAACGCATGGCAATGGCAGGATTACAGCACCCTCGTCCATTTTCTGATGGGACAAAAAGCCAAAGTTTTGGCAGCAAACCCCGAACGCGCCGCCGTACGCCAAGCGGCTTCGTTTGTGCCGCAGGGGAAAGCGGGCGGCGATGCGCGCGTACGCGAGGCGCTGGGCGAAATCATGGGCGGCAACCACGGCAGCACCGACGGGCTGGTGTCCATGCAGCAGTTTAAAGACCACACGATGGCGCAAAACCTGATTGCCGCGCCCAAACCCGCATGGATGCTGGCGGGTGCGATACATACGTCCAAGCAGCTCGGCGTGCCGCTGTTTCTGCGCGATGCGGGGTATGGCGGCAAGGTGAAGGTCGTGATACTCGCCGACCCTGCCAACAGCCCCGAAAACGAACATGGCGACTATATCTGGTATGTGAAATAGACGTGCAGTCAAGATACAGGTCGTCTGAAAACGTAGGTCGGATACTTGTATCCGACATTCATGCTTCTAAAACATAAGAAACAGGCTGTCGGATTCGAGAATCCGACCTACGTTTTTCAGACGACCTCCCAACCCACCACAAGGAAAGATGGAAAAATGCCCGAACCAACCCTTTACGAACGTTATCTCGAACTCAAAAAACAAGGCGTGCACCAGCGCGATGCCGTTGCCCGTCTGGGCGTCAGTGAAGGCGAACTCGTTGCCGCCTTCCCTGAGACACAATATCTGGGCGGCAACTGCGCCGACTTCCTGCCCGAACTCGAAGCCTTGGGCGAAGTGAAAAGCGCGGTACGCAATGTTGCCGCGTTATCCGAAAAAACAGGTATTTACCGCAACCTCGAACTCTCGCCCATGATGGGGACAGCCATTAATTTGGGCGGACTGGATTTGCGCCTTTTTATGCGCCATTGGAAACACATCTTCGCCGTCCGCAACGGCGAGGCGCGCGCGTTTCATTTTTACGACACGGCGGGTAAAGCCATTCAAAAAGTCCATCTGACCGAAGCTGCCGCCATACCCGTATGGGAACGCCTGTGCGCCGCCTACCGCACGGATGCCGCGCCCGTTTTTGAAACGCCGCCCGAAGCTGCGCCCTACGAAAACGTCGAGCTGACGGACGACGCGCTTGCCGCCTACCGCGAAGAGTGGAAAGGGCTGAAAAACGTCCACCATTTCCGCATCGTCCTCTCCCAATTCGGCATAGACCGCCTGCAAGGTTTGGAATACGCGCCTGAAGGCGACGCGCAAAAACTGAAGCGCGAAGCCGTCGAGTTCATTTTCCGTCAATGCGCCGCAAGAGGCATGACCCTGCTCGTGTTCGTCAACAACAGCGGCATCGTCCAAATCCAAACCGGACAGGTTCACCATGTCGATCGTGCCGACGGCTGGCTGACCGTCAGCGATTTTGCCGAAGAAAAATTCAATTTCTTCCTCGACGACGCCAAGCTCGCCGAACTTTGGTTCGTTCGCCGTCCGGGCAGTAACGGCATTGTCCACAGCATCGAAGCCTATGACGATCGCCGCAATTTGGTGCTGCAACTGTTCGGCAGACCTGCCGATGCGGAAGCGGAATCCGAAGCGTGGCGCGCGCTGATTGCCGAAGTGCGCCAACAATACGGGCTGTAATCTTTTTTGAACCCATACCTCGTCTGAAACCCCGTTTTGGGTTTTCAGACGACCTCCAAACCCCGCAAACCATACGGAAACATCATGAAAAAACACATCTTCGCCGCCGTCCTGACCCTGCTTGCCGCTCATGCCGCCGCGCAGCGCGTCGTGATCCTGACGCCCGACGTTGCCGACATCGCCGCCAAACTCGGTGCGGACAAAGAAGTTGTCGGCATCCACGAGTTCAATCGCAACCCCGCCTATAAAAACACGCCGTCCATCGGCTTTTACCGCAATTTCTCCGCCGAACCCATCATCGCTAAAAAGCCCGATTTGGTGATCGGAAGCTGGATGGCGAAACCCGACGGCATTTACGCCCAACTCAGCCGCGCCGGTGTCAAAGCGGAAAACGTCAATTCAAACGAAACGCTGGAGCAATACCAGCAAAGTTTCGCCCGCATCGGCAAATTGTTGGGCAAGGAAAAGCAGGCGCAGGCTTTGGCGCAGCAGTTTAAAAACAGCATCAAGGCGCAGCCTGCCAACGGCAAACGCTACATCCTCAGCTACGACGGCCGTTATGTTGCGGGTAAAAACACTGTCGGCGACGTGCTGATCCGTCTGGCGGGCGGGACGAACGCGGCGGCTTCGGTGGACGGACTCAAACCGTTCTCACGCGAAGGCTGGCTAAACGCGAAACCTGACGTCATCATCATCGCCAAACACAATGAAAAAGCCCTCGGCGGCCTCGATAAAATCATGACGCGCCCCGAAATCGCCTCCAGCCCCGCCGGGAAAAACAAACGCATCCTGTTCTGGCAGGCGGACGACTATATGCGCTACGGCCTCTACACGCCCGACATCGTCCGCAAGCTGCACGATTTAGGGAAATAAGGGGAGGTCGTCTGAAAGTTGCGTGATGGCATGAAGTCGGATAGGACAATCCGGCTTCTTGTCGGTTTCAGACGACCTTCTTTTGCCGTCGTTGTTTCGGAACAGGTGAACATGACGGCAACGGCGTTTCATGTGCGTTTATCGTGAACAGGTCGTCTGAAAACGGGCAGCGGCTAATCCGTCGGCGTTTCGCAGCCGCTGCCGAAATAATCTTCAAAGAATCACAACATGAAAAAATGGCTTCCGGCGTTGCCGGTTTTATCTTTGTTTCTGATCTGGTTTTGCGCCGGAGTGGGCGAGGGCGGGTGGAGCAATCCGCTTGCCGCCGATCCCGTGTTGATGGAAATCCGCCTGCCGCGTATTTTTGTCGCTTTGCTGGTCGGCGCGGCACTTTCCGCCAGCGGCGCGGCGTTGCAGGCATTGTTTGAAAACCCGCTTGCCGACCCGAGCCTGATTGGTACGTCGGGCGGCGCGGCGATGGGCGTGGTGCTGGCGATTGCGATGGGCTGGAACATCGCCGTACCGCTGGCGGCATTTGCGGGCGCGTTTGCCGTCTGCATCCTGATTCTGTTCGGACACCGTCTGGTCGGCGGCGGCAAGCTGGGGCTGTTGGTCATGGGTTTTGTGGTCAGCGCTTTGTGCGGCGCGTTGGTCAGCCTGATTCTCTTCCTTTCAGACGACATGGCATTGCGCAGCGCCATGACTTGGCTCTCGGGCAGCTTCTCCGAAGCAGGTTTTGTTTCGCCCGCTTACGCAGGCGGCGTGATGCTGGCGGGTTTGGTCGTGTTGACCGCCGTCGGCCGCCGTCTCGACTATCTGCTCTTGGGCGACGAAACCGCGCACACTATGGGCATCAGCGTCGCCGCCACCCGCGTGGCAACTATCATCGGCGCGGCTTTGATGACAGGAGCAGCCGTCTCGCTCGGCGGCATCATCGGTTTCGTCGGCATGATGATACCCAACGTATTGGCGCAGGCAGTCGGCGGCTCGCGTACCCGCCTGATTATCCTGTCCGCCGTCGTCGGCTCGATTTTCATGTTGCTCGCCGATACGTTTGCCCGCTGGGTGGTGTACCCCATCGACCTGCCCGTCGGCATCGTCATCGCCATTTTGGGCGGGCCGTTTTTCCTGTGGCTGATTGTCAAAGACCAAAGGAGCTGACATGGCATTGCTGATCGAAAACTGCACCGTCAAAGCCGGAAAACGCACCATCCTGTCTTTGGAACGCGCCGAATTCCCCAAATGCGCCGTCAGCGCGGTCATCGGCCCCAACGGCGCGGGCAAGTCCACCCTGCTCAAACAGTTCCTCTACCATCCGCAAGCAAGCTGGTGTGGCACGCCCATGAAGGACGCGCTCAAACAACATAAAATCGCCTGGGTCGGTCAACACGAACATTTCAACCTCCCCATGACACTGTCCGAATACGTCCTCATCGGGCGATACCCCAAACTCGCCTGGTATCGGCGACCCAAACAGGCAGACACCCGACGCGCCCAAGCCCTGCTCGAGCATTTCGACCTCGCCGACCTGCAACACAAACGCATCCAAACCCTCTCCGGCGGCGAACAGCAACGCGCCGCCGTCATCCGCGCGCTGTTGCAGGATGCCGAAGTCCTCTTTCTCGACGAACCGACCAACCATCTTGATGTCCGCTATCAACACAGCCTGATGCAGCACCTCACCACCTTGCCCGAACAAGGCATGACCGTCGTCATGGTGTTGCACGACCTCAACCTCGCCGCCCACTACGCCAGCCATATCACCTTGATGAAAAACGGCAATATCACCGCCGCAGGCACGACCGCCGACATCATGGACGCCGAACGCCTCAGCCAAACCTACGACTGGCGCATCCTCGAATGCACCGCCAACGGCAAAACGTGGTTTCAAGCGGAGACTTTGTGAGGGGTCGTCTGAAAAGCGCATGCATTGCGGGTATTTTGTAAAATGAATCTCCGCAAAAAGGTCGTCTGAAAAAGAAATATTCAGACGACCTTTATCGTCAATATAAATAAAAGATACCCATGACGTCATTTCCTGACCTGCGTAGGTCGGATTCTCAAATCCGACAGCTTTAGACGTTTGAAATCTTCGTAAAAAAGGTCGTCTGAAACTTTCAGGCGACCTTCCTTATACCTATTTACACACTTTCTTCACAACAAATCTTCCGCTTTAACCCAAGCCAGAATATCGGCTTCTACGGCTTCGGGTGAACCGGGGTTGTCGATTTTGACGCCGTATTCGTCCGCGCCGAGTTCTTCCAGAATTTCCAGTTGCGAATCCAGCATGCCCGCTTTCATGTAATGCCCTTGGCGCGCCATCATGCGTTCGAGGTTGATGGCTTGCGGCGGTGTCAGGTGGATGAAGGCGGTTTTGCCTTGCGCGCCGCGCAGGATGTCGCGGTATTGGCGTTTCAACGCGGAGCAGGTAACGATGGTATACGCCGCGCCGCTTTGCGCCTGTTCCGTCATCCAGTCGCGCAGGTTTCGCAGCCACGGATAGCGGTCTTCGTCGGTCAGCGGGATGCCCGCGCCCATTTTGTCGCGGTTGGCTTGGGTGTGGAAATCGTCGCCTTCGGCGTAGGGGCATTGGTCGAGGTGTTTTTGCAGGGACAGGGCGGCGGTGGTTTTGCCGCAGCCGCAAACACCCATCATCACAAAATGCGTCGTCATGTTCTCTTCCTTTGTTTGGGTTGAAAGATATAGTGGATTAACTTTAAACCGGTACGGCGTTGCCTCGCCTTAAGCTCAAAGAGAACGATTCTCTAAGGTGCTGAAGCACCCAAGTGAATGGTTCCGTACTATCTGGATTTTGGGGAATTTTGCAAAGGTCTCTATCTGTACTATCTGCGGCTTCGTCGGCCTTGTCCTGATTTTTGTTAATCCACTATATAAGTTCGGGTGGACGGTTTAGAGCGTCTCAAAACCGTTTTCAGACGACCTCAAACTACGGCAAACAGCAGCGCCGACACTGAAAAGCCGATGGCGGCAATCAGCGTTTGGTTGACCGTCCATGTTTTCAGCGTGGTCGGTACGTCCATATCCAAAAGGCGGCCGACCAGCCAGAAGCCTGAGTCGTTGAAGTGGCTGCAACCGACCGAGCCTGCCGCGGTTGCCAAAACGACGCAGGCGAGTTGCCAGTCGTTGAACCCTGCGGCGGCAACGGCGGGTGCCATCAATGCGGCGGCGGTTGTCAATGCGACGGTTGCCGAACCTTGTGCGATACGCAACGCCAAAGCCACTAAGAAACAGCCCAGCAATACGGGTATGCCCAAATTCGCCATGCTGTCCGCCAACGCCTGACCGATGCCCGACGCGCGCAGCACGCCGCCGAACATCCCGCCCGCGCCGGTAATCAAGATGACCGAACAAACGGGGGCGAGTGCGCCGTCCACCGTTTTCTCCAGCGCGCTTGCCTTTTCGCCGCGTTTGCTGCCCAAAACATAAAGTGCCACCAAAACCGAAATCAGCAGCGCAACCGGAGTCGAGCCGATCATGCGCGCCACCTGCACCCAATGTTCGTCTGCACTGACGACTTTTTCACTGATTAAGGTGGACAGCCCCGTGTTCATAAAAATCAACAGCATAGGAATCAGCATAATGCCGACCACGGTCGAAGCCTTAGCAGGCGTTTGCGGCCGATCGTTGTCCACCGCGCCGCCGCTGAGCAAATCGGGAACGGGAACGCGGATGGTGCGTCCCAAAACCTGCCCCAGCAGATAACCGCTGACATACCAAGTGAACATGGCAACGGGCAATCCCAAAATCAGCACCTGACCGATGTTCGCCGAATAAAATTCCGAAGCCGCAATCGGGCCGGGGTGGGGCGGCAGGAAAACGTGCATCACCGAAAACGCGCCGATGGATGCCAGAGCATAAGGCAGTACGTCCTGCTTCATGCGCCGCGCCGTTGCGAAGACAATCGGCAGCATGACCACCAGCCCCGCGTCAAAGAAAATCGGGAAGCCGAAAATCAGCGACGCCACGCCCAAAGCAAACGGCGCACGTTTTTCGCCGAACATCCGAATCAGCGCATCCGCCAGCGACTGCGCCCCGCCCGAAGTTTCCACCAGCCGCCCGAGCATTGCGCCCAAGCCGACCAGCAAAGCCACGCTGCCGAGCGTGCCGCCGAAGTTTTTCAGCAGAACGTCGTTCACAATCTTATCCATCGGCAACCCCGTCGCCACCGCCGTCAGCAGGCTCACCGACACCAAGGTCAACAGCGCATGGACACGCAGTTTCACAATCAACAGCAAAATCAGCACAATCGCCATCGCCGCAATACCCAGCAGCCCGCCCGCGCTCAAAGTCTGCGTCCAACCGTCCATTTTGAAGCCTTTCTTTGTAATCAGAATACAAGGTAGTTAAGGTTTTTCAAACGTATCAAATAAACCATAGCACGATTTGCAACGGGGCGGTATGGCAGTTTTTTGATGCTATAAGCGATTAATTTTTAGATGAATTTTAATGATGAATGGGAGACAAAATAGAGAGCAGGAAAGATCAGGTCGGATGAGGTATTAAATAAGGCGGAGAGGTCGTCTGAAAGTTTCTTTATCGGGTGTCGGACATGAAATATCATGCAAAAAGGTCGTCTGAAAACTTTTCAGACGACCTTTTTTCATTACATCAACCTTACCATCAAGCCGCGTTGTCGAAGCCGCTGTGGCGCAGCAGTGCGTCTATGCTCGGTTCGCGTCCGCGGAAGGCTTTGAAGGACTCCGCCGCGCTGCGGGAGCCGCCGACGGCGAGGATTTCCTGCCAGAAGCGTTTGCCTGTGGCGGCGACGTCGTCGCTTTCTTCAAAGGCGGCGTAGGCGTCGGCGCTGAGGACTTCGGCCCATGCGTAGCTGTAATAGCCTGCGGAATAGCCGCCGGCGAAGATGTGGCCGAAGCTGTTGGCGAAGCGGTTGTATTCGGGCGGTTGGATGACGGCGACTTCTTTGCGCACGCTGTCTAAAACCTGCGGCCAGTTTTTCAGACGACCTTCGTCGTCTTCGCTGTAAATGGTCATGTCGAAGAGGGCGAACTCCATCTGGCGGACGAGGAACATGCCGCGTTGGAAGTTTTTGGCGGCGAGCATTTTGTCGAAGAGTTCTTTCGGCAGGGGTTCGCCGGTTTCTTCGTGGGCGGACATTTGTGCCAAGACGTCGTATTCCCAGACGAAGTTTTCCATAAACTGGCTGGGCAGCTCGACGGCGTCCCATTCGACGCCGTTGATGCCGGATACGCCCAGTTCGTCCACTTGGGTGAGCAGGTGGTGCAGACCGTGGCCGGTTTCGTGGAAGAGGGTGAGGATTTCGTCATGGCTCAAGTGGGCTTCTTTGCCGCCGACGGGCGGGGTGAAGTTGCAGACGAGGTAGGCGGTGGGTAGTTGCAGCGTGCCGTCGGCAAAGCGGCGGCGGCCTTTGTAGTCGTTCATCCACGCGCCGCCGCGTTTGCCTTCGCGGGCGTAGAGGTCCATATAGACGCCGCCTATGGTTTTGCCGTTTTGCTCCAGCTCGAAGTAGCGCACGTCTTTGTGCCAGACGGGAACGGTTTTTTCGGCGAATCCGATGCCGTAGAGTTTTTTGATTTGGGCGAACAGGCCTGCCAGAACTTTGCTGACGGGGAAGTATTTTTTGACTTCGGTTTCGCTGAATGCGTATTTGGCTTCGCGCAGTTTTTCGCTGGCGTAGCTCAAGTCCCACGGCTGCGGGTCGGCGAGGTTCAGGCGTTCGCGGGCGAAGGCTTTGACTTCGGTGAGGTCTTTTTCGGCGTAGGGTTTGGCGCGGCGGGCGAGGTCGTGCAGGAAGGTGAGGACTTGTTCGGGGCTGTCGGCCATTTTGGTGAAGAGCGACAGTTCGGCGTAGTTTTTGAAGCCGAGCAGTTTGGCGGTTTGCAGGGCGTTTTCGAGGGTGCGGTCGATGTTGGCGGTGTTGTCGAATTTGCCGTCGTTTGAAAGTTCGCTGGCACGGGTAACGTAGGCGCGGTAGATTTGTTCGCGCAGTTCGCGGTTGTCGGCGTATTGGATGACGGCGAGGTAGTGCGGAATCTGCAAGCCGATTTTGTAGCCTGTTTTGCCTTCGCTTTGTGCGGCGGCGGCAAACATGGCGAGCGAGTCTTCGGGGATGCCGGCAAGCGGTGCGGCGTTGTCGAAATAGAGGGCAAAGGCGTCGGTTGCGTCTAAGACGTTTTGCGAGAATTTGGCGGAGAGTTGCGCGCCTTCGGTTTGTAGTTTTGCCAGCTCTGCCTGCTGTTCAGGCGGCAGTTCCGCGCCGCTGAGGACGAAATCGCGCAGGTCGTGGTTGAGCTTGGTTTTTTGTGCGGGGGAGAGGGTCTCGAATTCGGGGGAATTTTTGATGGTTTTGAAGCGGTTGTACAGCTCGATGTCTTGTCCGATTTCGGTGAAGAAGACGGTGATTTCGGGCATCAGTTCGTTATAGACGGCGCGCAGTTCGGGCGTATCGACGACGGAGTTGAGGTGCGACACGACGCCCCAAATCCTGCCGACGCGTTCGGTGATGTCGGTCAGACGCTCGACGGTGTTTGCCCAGTCGGTGTGCGTTTGGGCTTTGACTTCGGCAATCTGCGCGCGCGCTTCGGCGATGGCGGTTTGCAGGGCGGGTTTGATGTCGGCAGTTTGGATGGCGTCGAAACGGGGTTCTTCGCCCAAATGGAGCAGTACGTTGTCGGTCATAGATGGGATTCCTTTGTGTGGGTGGCGGGGTCGGACGGAGGTCGTCTGAAAAATGGCTGCCGCCTGAGTCAATGGGAAAATGGGGATAATGTGTGTCTGGGTTTTAGGTTTGCCGTTCGGGCGAACCGATTGTGTTTTCAGACGACCTGTTTGGATTCGGGGTCGTCTGAAAACGATGGGGCAAACGATAGGGGAGATATAGTGCCATCGCGTCAGGCTTAAAGCGTCTTTCCCTGTTTTTACGCTATTCTGCGCCGCGCGGGTTGGATTGGAGCGGGGCGGCGAGGTCGAGGCTCATCGGTGTGCCGGCGGGGGCGAATACGGCTTGTGCGATATTGGTTTGCAACGAATCGGCAAACGCGCCGCGGTAGATTTTCGCGCCTTGGTGGGTCAGGTTGGATTGGACATCGACATAAACTTCGCCGCCGATTTGCTGCCACAGGCGGCAGAACGTGTAGTCTTCGGAAAGGTAGCGTTTGCTTTCGGGATCGACCATGCAGTCGAAGAAGCGGTAGTGTAGCCCTTTGTCTTCGCGCTTGTAGTCGCTGTCGGAGATGTAGTTCAGCTCGGGGTAGGCGGCCATCATTTTTTCGAACACGCTGCGTTTGATGACCATGAATCCGGTCGGCGCGTCATCGACTTTCATAAAGCCTTCTTCATCGACGCGCAACACGATTTCGCCGTTTTCGTTTTTATCGCCGGTGTTGACGGTGTAGGCGGTGTACATCCGCTCGAAATCCGCTTGGGTCGTACCGGCGGGAACGCCCTCGTCAGGCCAGTTTTCGCGTTTCAGCGGATAAATGCCAGCAACGACGTCTTTATCTGCCAAAAGCAGGCGGTAGAACGCTTCGGCGGAAAAACCGATGTCGGAGTCGATCCAGAAGAGGTGCGTCCATTCTTTGTTTTCCAAAAAGGTCGCCACGCAATTATTGCGCGCGCGGGTAATCAGGCTCTCGCCGCGCTGCATCATCACTTGCAGCGGCCAGCCGTTTTGTGCGCTGGTGTTGACGATGTTGAGCAGCGAAAGGACGTAATTGTGGAAATATTTCCCGTCGTGGCTGGGGGTCATGATGACGGGGTACATTTGCGTAAGGGCGGATTCGGGCAACATAGTATTTTCCTGATTATTAATAGATTATGGGCTTAAGCTTGAGGGTTTAGCAGGCGGTATTGTACGCGCAAAAATTCGTCTATAACTGCCTGCTGGATTTCTAAACGCTTCGCCACGGGCGAGGCATAGCGCACGATGATAAGGTACACCTTGTCGTCATGCGGCACGCGGGTTACGCGCGGCTGGGCGGCGGGTGTGATAAATAATTTCTCCGCCTGAACATTATCCAAATGCTGTTGGATGGCAGGCACATAAGGTCGGCACAAAGGCTCGAGTACGGCTTTCAGACGACCTACAATCTCATCTGAATCCAAATGAATCGGTACGGGAATTTCCACAGTATGAATCACATAGTCGCCCAAAATATTGTCGCGGCGGACGGAATGGTTCAAAAGCAGGCTGTTGGGGAACGACAGCGTTTTGCCCGAAAGCTGACCGACCAGCGGGTTCGGACCGATCTGCATCATCAGCGTGTTCAAAAGATTAATATCGACCACCCGCCCGCGCAGGCCGTCAACTTCGATGTAGTCGCCGACCGAATATTGTTTCGTTACCGAGCGCAGGATGCTGCCCGACAAACACATAATCAGCTCTTTAGTCGCCACCACAATCGCCGCTGCCACCGCAAACATCGACAGCGCCAGCGTCTGAATTTGTGTCGCCCAAATCACTGCCAGCCCGAAAATGGTCAAAATCAGCGTCAGATTGCGGCTGAGTACCAAAGAGCGGCGTTTTTCCTCGATGCTGTAATGCGGATGGCGGCGCAGATACAGGTTCAACAAAACACCCCGCAAAACCAGCAGCGCCATGACCATCAGCACCGATTCCACCACCTCCTCGCGTACCGGCAGAGTATGCAGCCATTGCCGTACTGTGTCCCACATAGTGAAAAATCCTATATTTATCTTGATATTGTTTTCAGACGACCTGCAAACTATCGGCACAAGCTGCCAAGCCGTCTAGGAAATGACATTATAAATGATAACGAATGGAGAGGTCGTCTGAAACAGTCGCAACAGTCATATCATCGAAATTACGCGTTCAGACGACCTTTAAAAGCTATAATGATATACTGTAACACTATGTTAATAAAGAAGAAATTGTTTACTGAGCTGCCAAAAAAGGATATTATAGGGAAGTAACCTAAAGGGTTTGAATTAACCACCGATAACGAGGAATCAAAATGACTTGCAAAATCCACGATCATCACGATCATACCCACGGCGCCGGTTGCGGCCATACCGCCATCAAACACGACGACCATACCGACTATCTGCACGACGGTCATCTGCATCACGAACACAACGGTCATTACGACGAGCACAGCTTAAGCGTCAATGAAACCAATCCCGACGGCTGCCACCCTGTCGATACCTGCAAAGGTCACGTTCACGGCGAAGGCTGCGGCCATGAAGCCGTACCGCACGGCGATCACACCGACTACATCGTCAACGGCCGCCTGCACCACCAACACGGCGACCACTGCGACGATCACGGTCCGGTTGAGATTGTGAAGTAAGCGCAATAGAAGCAGTTTCTTCTGAATAAGCGTTAAAAACAAAAGGTCGTCTGAAAATGCTGCTTCCGTAAAAAAACGGAATGGCGTTTTCAGACGACCTTTTTGTGTTTTCCATCTCATTGAGAAGGAGAGGGGAGGGGTAAATGGCTTTAGCTTTTGTTTGTTAATTCAGTTCTATTAGATAGTTATGCTCTATCGTTTATGATTTTAATAAGTCCGATAAGCTGTCATCTTCTTCCGTTGCGACCGTATATTTCTCTTGCGCCCATTCGCCTAAGTCAATCAATCGGCAACGCTGACTGCAAAACGGTCGGTATTTACTCCCATCATTCCATATCACCGGCTTTTGACAGGTCGGACATTTCACAGTCGTTACTTCAGTCATTATTTATCCTTTTAAATTATTCATGCTTAGTCTGTTGATTGGGCTATTTTAGGCAAGGATGTACGGCATTTCGGGCTGCCTGCATATCCCAGATAAAACCTATGCAGCCCCTGAACTTTCTTGGTCAATTCAGATAAAGTCCCTTCATTTTCTAAGACATCATCTGCATAGAGCAGCCGCCTTGTGCGGTTGGCCTGAGTATTCATAATGCGCTTGATCTCTTCTGTGTCCAAACCGCTTCTTTGCTGAACGCGAAGAATTTGGGTTGCTTCAGAAACGTCGATAACCAATACTCTATCAACAACCGCTAAAAATTCCGGATTTTCAATCAGCAAAGGCACATCGATAATGCCGTATGCTGCATCGGGATAACAGGTCTTTGTTGATTTGATTTCATTTAAAATCAAAGGCAGTAATACCTCTTCCAATTCTTTTTTGGCTTGAGGTCGTCTGAAAACAATATCTCTCAAAGCGGCGCGGTTCAGACTGTTTTGAGTATGAAAAACCTTGTCGCCAAAAAGACGGCGGATAGCCGGTAATGCTATACCGTTATCCGCCGTCAGGTTTCGACTCAGAGCGTCGGCATCAATATGCGGGGCATCCAAATCAGAAAAGATTTTTGCTGCTTGAGATTTCCCGCTGCCAATACCGCCCGTCAAACCTATCCATAAAGTCATATTAAAACCCTGATTTGGTCAGCCACCAAGTTACGGCACGATGTACCGGTTCATTAGCTACCAAAATAATCCATCCGGCAATGGCCAAACTCGGACCGAAAGCAAAATATTGTCCTTTGGCAACCCGTCCGATAATCGCGCCAATCAGACCAATGAACGCCGCCATAAAAACCAATACAGGTAAAATGCCGGCCCCAAGCCATGCACCTAGGGCAGCCAGCAATTTAAAATCGCCGTTACCCATGCCGATTTTTCCAGTCAAAAGCTTATAGATGAAACACAACAACCACAAGCTCATGTAACCGAAAACTGCACCTAAAACGGCAGATTTCAATGGCACGAATGTACCGTTAAAATTAAACAGCAAACCTAGCCATATTAAAGGCAGGGTCAGGCTGTCTGGTAAATATTGAGTATCCGCATCGATAAAGGTCAATGCAATCAATATTGCAGTCAATATCAACCCACCGAATGCCGCCATCGTCCAGCCATATTGCCACGCTACTACGCCGAACAATATACCGGTCAATAATTCGATTAAGGGATAACGAATGCTGATGGGCGTTTTACACGAACCGCATTTACCGCCAAGCATCAGATAACTGACAATCGGAATATTTTGCCAAGCCTTTACCGGAGCATGACACTGAGGACAGCGGGAATCCGGTTTCATCAAATTGAATGGTTGCTGCTCTTCTTCCGTTAATTCAAGTTGCAAATGCTCTTTCGCAAACTGAGTCCAGCCGCGTTCCATCATGACAGGAACGCGGTAAATGACGACATTCAGAAAACTTCCGATTAATAAACCGACTACGACAGATAATGGGATCGCAAATGGCGTTAATGTATCCAAAGATTCCAACATATTAACCTACTACGTTGCCGAGGTTAAACAGCGGCAGATACATTGCTACCAACAGTGTGCCGATGATAGAGCCTAAGACTACCATAATAATGGGCTCCATCAGTGAGGATAATTGTGCTACAGAGTTATCAACTTCATCCTCGTAAAATTCAGCAGCCTTATTCAGCATATCATCGAGGGAGCCGGATTCTTCACCAATAGCAGCCATTTGAATAACCATATTGGGGAACATATCCGTACTTTGCATACTTGAAGTTAAAGAAAGACCCTGAGTAACTTTTGCACGAATGTCCTGTGTCGCTTCTTCGTAAAGGATATTACCAGCTGCACCTGCTACTGAATCTAAAACTTCTACCAAAGGTACACCTGCTGCGAACAGGGTGGAAGTGGTACGAGCCCAGCGAGCAATAGTTGCTTTACGGACAATTTGACCAAAAATTGGTAAACGTAAAACCATTGCATCTATACGTTTCTGGAAATTTGGTGATTTTTCATGTAGTTTATAAACACCAAAACAAATGGTAATCACCATAACAATCATCAGCCACCCATATTCCACGAATATTTTAGAAATATCCATAACAATTTTGGTTAAACCAGGCAATTCAGCACCCATCCCAGCATAAACTTTACCAAATTCGGGCAGTACCCAACGCATCATCACGAAGATCAATGCTATTGCAACAACTACAATGGAAATCGGATATGTCAGTGCGGTTTTTACTTTTTTCTTAATGGCTTGTGTTTTTTCTTTATATACAGCAAGTTTATCCAATAGGCTTTCTAAAACACCGCCAGCTTCACCGGCTGCAATCAGATTGCAATAAAAACGGTCGAAATATTTTGGGTATTTGGCAAATGATTTACCTAATGCACTACCTTGTTCCACATCTGCACGGACTTGCATCAACATTTCAGTCATAGATGGGTTAGAGTGTCCGCGTGCGACAATTTCAAAAGCCTGCATTAAAGGCAGACCTGCTTTCATCATGGTGGCGAGTTGACGGGTAAAGACAGTGATGTCTTCCTGAGTAATACGACGCTTTTTAGTTGCCTTTACTTTACTGATACGTAAAGGACGTATCCCGCGGCGTTGGAGCTTTTTACGCGCTTCTTCTTCGTCTTTGGCGACTACTTCACCTCGGACTAATTGATCTGTATTGGTATTTTTACCTTCAAACGTAAAACGTTTACCTTTGTTTTTTTGAGCGAATAAGCCTTTTTTTTGCTCTGCTTGAGCCATTTTGTTACCCCTTGGTTTAATGTTTAAGAATGAAGAAAACAAAAGTCCCCGTATTTCTTCGATTCAATGGTTTAATCGTTAGTGTGAGCAATGACTTCTTCTAATGAAGTCAAACCCTGCATAGCTTTTAACAAACCTGCACGGCGCAAATCGACCATACCTTCTTTATAGGCCATGTTCATAATATCAACTTCCGTACCATTATTCATAATGATACGTTGCATTTCCTCAGTAATCGGCATGACTTCGTAGACGCCGACACGACCTTTAAAGCCTTTGCCACGACAACTGTCGCAACCAACAGGACGGTAGAGTTTCCAATCTTTTGCCAAGTCTTCATCTGTAAAGCCTGCTTTTTTCAATGCAGGAACTGGAGGACGTTCAATCTCACGTTTACAGCTTGGACAAAGACGACGTAATAATCGTTGTGCCATAATCAAGCTGACGGAACTGGCTATATTGAACGGAGCAACACCCATGTTCAACATACGGGACAGTGTTGCAGGTGCGTTATTAGTGTGCAAAGTTGAAAACACCATATGTCCGGTTTGTGCCGCTTTGATGGCAATATCCGCAGTTTCCAAATCACGAATCTCACCGACCATGATGATATCAGGGTCTTGACGCAAGAAAGATTTCAATGCTGCAGCAAAAGTCAAACCTTGTTTATCATTGACGTTGACTTGGTTGATACCAGGCAAATTAATCTCCGCAGGGTCTTCTGCAGTGGAAATATTGACGTCTTCTGTATTTAAAATATTCAGACAAGTATAAAGCGATACGGTTTTACCTGAACCTGTCGGACCTGTTACCAATACCATGCCATAAGGGCGATGAATGGCCTCAAGCAGCATTTCTTTTTGGAAAGGCTCGAATCCCAACTGGTCAATATTTAAAGTTGCCGCATCAGAATTCAGAATACGCATTACTACTTTTTCACCAAAAAGGGTGGGTAGCGTACTCACGCGGAAATCAATGGGGCGACCATGTTTATGGAAAGCAATCTGAATGCGACCATCTTGTGGTACACGTTTTTCAGAAATATCCAAACGCGCCATTACTTTGATGCGTGAAGCCAGCTGTCCGCGTACTGCAACAGGCGGTTGAACCACTTCTCTTAGCTGTCCGTCTACGCGAAAACGGACACGAGCCATTTGTTCGTAAAATTCAAAATGTATATCAGATGCGCCTGCATTTAGTGCATCCGATAAAGTTTTGTGAATAAAACGAGGGATAGGACCATCTTCAGCTTCTTCATTGTCAATGTAGAGAGCTTGTGAGGGTTGCGTAGCTTCTTGTTCTTCACTGATCTCTTTTAAAATGGTGGTGGAACGTTGTCCCAACCACTCCAAGAGAGAGCTTAATTGGTCGTCGGGTACAACAACCAAATCTATCGTAACACCCGAAGAAAAAGTGATTTTTTGAAAGTTTTGGATTTGCGTCGGATCGGATACGGCCAGATAAACTTTACGACCGCGACGAAATATGGGGATGCAGCGATTTTGAACCATTTGTTCTTCGCTCAAAACATCAGTAATGATGTTGCTGCGAGGGTAATGATGCAAATCCAATAATGGGTAGCTGAATACACGCGCAACTAATTCACCTAAACTTTTAGGGGAGATGATGCCATCCGCAAAAAGCATGGGTAATATTTCTTTACCTGTTTTTAAGGCGCTGCCGTAATGTTCAGCTTGTGCATTTGTAATGGTTTGGCTTTGAAGCAGTACGCGTAATAGTCCGATACTCATTATTCAATTGTCCGTTTCTTGTATAACCTTTTACACAGCCAGATATTCTCAGATAGTCTGCTGAGAAATTATTTCACAAAGGAGTAGTTCCTGTTGTTTACTCAAGATTTTTGTATTTAGCTGTATTAAAAGGGAATTTTATTCTAAGTGTTTTTATTTTATTACTAAAAGATAATATGATATTCCGCTATTATGTGCAATCCCCTTATTTATGCGGAATATTATAGGAGGGAAATATTGGAAACTTCTAAAGAGCCGTTATTATAAGGCAAACAATGCAGTTGCAACACTTCTCGGCGAAACTTTGTATGAGGCTAATCCTTGAATGATTGCTTTGGGTGCTGTTTTTAGCGAGATAATTTGGTGGTATTTAAGAGACAGTATGATCGGAATATGCACATATAGGTCGTCTGAAACTAAAAATGCTAAAAGCCGGGTCATGTTTGAATACATGATTCGGCTTTAATTAGATTTGAGCGACTATTTCAATAAATTAAAGTAGGAACTCAGTTCATTAGTTGATGAACTTATTGGCGAATGCGAGTCTGTACAGGAGCAGGTGCAACTTCGCGGATAATGACTTCGCGAACAACTTGAGGTTCTGCTTTTTTCGGACCGCAGCCTTCAGGCATCCAATAGAATGATTGTGCATCCTTGTTTTTATCAAACAGAATTTTGAATTGGCAGGTTTTGTGTTCACCATTTTCACGGTAGTTGAACAAGTAGTCCCACTCACGTACACCATATAGACCTTCTTGGAAATGAGGACGTCCAATCAATTCATAGATTTGGTCTTTGTTCATGCCAGCTTCAATTTGGCGGACATTATCCCAGTTAGGCCAAGAACCATGTTGGGTACCATCGTGACGGAAGGTGGTTTTTGCTGCATCAGGCCATACCGGATTGTCAGTAGTACCTTCTTTGCTAACTTTGCTCAGATTACCACATGCTGCCAAGGCGAGTGCTGCAATTGCAGGCAATACAAATTTCGATAATTTCATGTTTTTTCCTTTTATATCAAATCTTTGATAGATAGAGATGCTTTTAAGTCATCCCCTCTAGGTCTTACCATTGGTAGCCGACGCTTCCGCCCCAGTTAACATCTTTGCGGGTGTTTACGCTTACGCCAGTTTTAATAGACCATTTGTTGTTATCGGAATTGTGTGCATAGCCAACAGCGATTGCTTGTTGACCACGATAGCCGCCTACAGCTGCAGAAACGATGCTTTTACCTGCTTCGTTCGGACGTTGCAGGAAGCCAATTGCCGTAGCACCAGCGATACCTGCACGCAGGTCTTTGTTCATGTCGTTGATACGGTCTTGGAGATTATTGATAACGACGCTGTTACCGTTTGTTTGTGCGGCTACTTGGTACAGTTGGCTGCCGTTGATGGCGTCTGTGCTAGTAGGAGTGATGCGACCTGCTGCAACGTTAGTAACTGTACGTTCGTTGCCTGCTGAACCTACACTCACTGTGGATGTAGGAGTGGTGCCGGCAAAGCCGCTGTAAGTTACACCGTTTACAGTAGCGGTATTTGTACCTACTGCAGTAGAAGTAGTAGAACCTGCGCCTAAAGCAACAGAGTATTCATCACTTGCAATCGCTCCGCGCCCGATAGCTACAGAAGAACCGCCTTTAGCTTGAGCCTGCAGACCAGAAGCTACGCTGGCGTTTCCGGTAGCTTGGGAGGCGGCACCTGTAGCAATCGAATAGTTACCTTCGGCAACAGAAGCAGAGCCTACAGCAGCTGAAGAAATACCCTTGGCTTGAGCTTTTTGACCTACTGCAACAGTGTAAGCGCCAGTTGCTTGAGTGCCTTGTCCGACCGCAGTAGAAGCGGGAGCTGTAGCGTTTGAGCCAGAACCAAATGCAGTAGAAGACAAGCCATCAGCTACAGAAGCAGAGCCTACTGCGGTGCTGCTGTTGCCTTTGGCAGCAGCTTGGCGACCGATTGCAGTAGCTGCATTAGCAGTTGCATTGGCACCTTGACCGAAAGCAGCAGCAGCAGTGCCTTCAGCCTTGGAGAGTGTGCCAACTGCAGTGGCAGATTCATCTTTAGCAGTAGTTTCAGAACCAATTGCAACGGTGCTGAGGCTTTGTGCGCTGGCGTTAACGCCGACAGCTACACCGTAACGGCCGGTTGCGCCCTTGCTGTCGTAGTTGCCACGAACAGGTTCGTTGTTATCGTTAATGCTTACATAAGAAGCATTTGTCAGCGCTGCTGCAAACGCAGGCGAAGCAGAGACAAGACCTGCGGCTGCCAATGACAAAGCCACTGTTTTGTTGAGCGCGGTAAAACGATTCATGTGTGTTTTGTGTTTCATAATTATCTCCCTGATAAAAACACATAAATAATAATATGGATGAATCTATATATTTTGCATATTTTGATTGACAAATATATGCCGTTTATCTAATATGTATACCACTGGTCGTTGGGCAGTAGTGAAATACATAAAATTTTATTTCTAAAAAATAAAATTGATTCAGAAAATAAATGGTTCGAAGCACGATTTACTACTCCGTACATGATGACCATTATATGAAGTTCCTTATTTTGTATTTATTATTTTTTTTTATCAAATATTAACTTCATTATAAAAAAACAATCGGTTCCCTCATTATCTATATGTAATATATAACAAAAAAAATAATAACATGTATTATGTATTTATGTTTTTTGGGTTGTTTTGATTTTAAATTGCGCTTTTTTATTTTTAAGTAATTTAAAATGTCTTAATTTTTTAGATGAGACATTGGTAAAATCAAGTGTGGCATTTAATATATTTAATATGGTAGAAAATTTTATATGAAGATAAATTTTTTCTACTGGAAACGATATTTTTCTTTTTTATATCTCTGTTAATTATTCCATAGATTTGTGTTGTATTTTCGATACTTGTGCCATGATGTAGATAAGAGGTGTTTTTGTTTGGATGGTATATATTGGAATAAGCTGAGATTTGTAAAGACAATTCCGAGTTTTCAGACGACCTTTTAGTCACAAATAAAGCCCGATTATTGCGATCGGGCTTTATTTGTTTATCGTTGCATCATTCAATTACGATTTTGGGGAAACGGCTGCTGAAATCTTTGCCTTTGTCTGCAATGGTCAGTGCGATTTGGAAGGCTGCGTCGGTGTAGATTTTGGCAATGGCGGGATGGTCGTCAAACAACTGTTTCGCCGCGCCGTCATCCATTGCTTCGCGTACGGGCAGGCTTAACGGGAGCTGTCCGAGCAGCGGGACATTCAGACGACCTGCCAAGTTTTTGCCGCCTTCAGAACCGAAAATAGCTTCGGCGTGACCGCAGTTGGAGCAGATATGTACCGACATGTTTTCCAGTACACCAAAAATCGGAATATTGACTTTGTGGAACATATCGACTGCCTTGCGTGCGTCAATCAGGGCGATGTCTTGTGGCGTGGTAACGACGACCGAGCCGGTTACGGGGATTTTTTGCGATAGGGTGAGTTGGATGTCGCCAGTACCTGGTGGTAGGTCGATGAAAAGGTAGTCCACTTCATCCCACTCGCTTTGGAACATCAACTGCTGCAAGGCTTGGCTGACCATCGGGCCGCGCCAAACGACGGCTTGGTCGGTATCGACCAGAAAGCCGATGGACATCACTTGGATGCCGCTGTCGGCTTCGACGGGAATCAGTTTTTTGTTTTGTTGGTCAGGTTTGCGGTCTTGCACGCCCAACATGGTTGGCTGGCTCGGACCGTAGAGGTCGGCATCCAACACGCCTACGCGCGCGCCCATGCGTGCCATGGCGGTGGCGAGATTGGCTGTGGTGGTGGATTTGCCGACACCGCCTTTGCCGGATGCAACGGCGATAATGTTTTTGACGCCTTTGATGGTGGCAACGCCGGGCTGTACTTTGTGCGTTGTGATTTCAGTATCGATGCTGAGGTGGATGTGTGCATCGCCTGTGATGCCGATGACGGCTTCTTGCAGGCTGTTGGCGATGTCGGCGGCGATATGGCCGACAGGGAATCCGAATTTGAGTCCGATATGGAGACCGTCTGCGCGTTCTTCTAGTAGTTTGATGGCTTTTTCACTGCCGAGCGTGCGTGTGGTGTTGAGAATTTGTACTGCTTCCAGTGCAGTTTGAATGGCTGCAATATTCATGGCGTATCTCTGGTTAATGGGGGGATAATTGAATCAAGGATGATTCATATTTGGTGTGTGGATGCAAGAAATACAATAGGTGTGGAATAAAAATACGATCCATATTTCAGGATGAATGCGCGGATGCTGTAATAAATTTTCTTGCAAAAGAAACTGTATCCAAAGTCATCATAATCGATATCAAAATATTATTTGAAATATAGAGTTTTTATGTAATAAATTATCGATAGGAATATAGTACTTTATGTAATTATATTTCCAGACTTTATATTATGTCTCAATGGATGCAAGCGAGCAGAATGGTGAATGTTAATCCCAGTTTGCAGCAAGTTCATTTGCTGTTTTCAGTCGTTCCGTTGTGCCGACATCCAGCCATAATCCATTGTGTTGTTCGCCGGTAACGCGGTGTTGGTTCATGGCTTCCCGCAATAGAGGTGCGAGTTTGGCGATTTGATTGGCGGGTGTGTTTTGGAAGAGGTCGGGATGGTATATGCCTACGCCGCTGAAGGTTAGCACGATTCCCTCGGTTTTATTAGAGTGCACCTGTCCATCAGGGGAGATGGAAAAATCACCCTTCGGGTTGTGTGGTGGGTTGGGGACTAACCAAATATGGGCCAGTAGGTTGGAGGTTTGTAGGGATGCAGCAGCTTGTCGGGCGGAGTTGAAATCGATATCGGTCAGAACATCTCCGTTAATAACAAGGAAAGGGGCATCGCCCAGTAAGGGTAAGGCGGTAGCGATTCCACCGGCAGTCTCCAATCCGCCTGCTGATTCGGGGGAGTAGGCTATGTTGACTCCGTATTGCGCGCCGGTACCAAGTGTGGCTTCGATTTGTTCGCCTAGCCATGCGTGATTGATGACAATTTCGGTAAAACCTGCGTTTTTCAGACGACGTATATGCCAGCCGATGAGTGGTTCGCTGCCGACTTTGAGAAGTGGTTTGGGTGTGTGGTCGGTCAGGGGGCGCATCCTTTCTCCGCGTCCTGCTGCCAGTATCATTGCTTTCATGGCTGTCCTTGTTTGGGATGGGATTATAGTCATTTGATGTGAAAGTATACAGTGTTGTGCCGTCAGGGTTCAAAGAGAATGATGCTTTGGTTATTGGTGTATTAATTGGTCGTTGATGAGGGAATACGAAATCAAGAGGTCGCCTGAAAACAAAGATGGGTTTTCAGACGACCTTGTGTTTAGGCTAATGATTTGAATTGTCGGCGGAAATACAGCAGTGCCGGGTTGTCGGTGTGGGTCGTGGTGATTTCATCGATGCGGACATAAAAGATGAAATGTGTGCCGATTTCGTGTTGCTCGATAATGTGACCGTGTAAATGAGCCAGTGCGCCTTCAACTTCGAGTTGACCGGTTTGCCCTCTATGCCAAATGTGGTATTCGAAGCGTTCTTCGGGGGAAAGGTTGGTAAGCCCTGCGAAGTGTTCGGCGACGTCTTGTTGATTTTCTGACAGGGTGTTGATACAGAGGTTTCGGTTTGCCTGCAATATGGGAATGATGCCTGCCTGCCGGTTGATGCATAACATGACGGTAGGCGGCTCGTCGGTAATTGGCGCTACGGCTGTCATGGTGATACCGTAACGTCCGGACTGTCCGTCTGTTGTGATGACGTGGACGCCTGCGGCGCAGGATGCCATAGCATCTCGAAATGGACTCTTGAGTGTGTGTGCGGAATCTGTCATTCAGTTTCTTTTATTTTAGTGCCTGCTCAATTTGCGCGAGTTGGAGCAGCAGCTCTTTCAGTTCGAGCATTTTTTCTTTGGATAAGATTTTTTCGATGGCGTCGTAGCGTTCGTCTACTTGCGCGCCTATGGTTTCGTACAGTTTTTCGCCTTCTTGAGTCAGTTTCAGGTAAACGCGGCGTTGGTCGTTGGAAGGTTTCAGTCGTACCGCCAAACCTGCTTTTTCGAGTCGGGTCAGGATGCCGGTCAGGCTGGGGCGCAGGATACAGGCTTGGTTGGCGAGGTCTTGAAAGTCTAATGTGCCGTTTTCTGCCAGAAGACGGATGATACGCCATTGTTGGTCGGTAATATTGGCTTGGTTCAGAATAGGGCGGAATTGGGTCATCAACGCTTCTCGGGCTTGAATCAGTCCAATATTGATAGATGCATGTTTAGATTGGTTAGGCATTATAAGTCTCCATTGTTATCAAAAATCAAACCGTTGAAGCGCGAGGCAGGTATGTAAAAGGCGTTTTTTGATTATAAGCCGTCATTGGGGCGGCAAGGATATATAGGAACAAAAGCATCATTGTTTGGGTATCTTGGGAATACGCTAAACAGTTTGTTTTGATAATAATGTTCCCAAGTTTTCTTATAATCCTATCTTAGTCTATTTTCTGTGCAATCTCAACAAAATCATCAAGTACGGATTTTTTGAGTAATTCGTTTCTTTAAAAAACGAATATATTTTGAAGCGATGGATATGCCGTATGGTATTTGGGTTCTTTATATTTTAAGGATTTTAATAGGGGCTTGGTCAGTAGAAGAGGGCCATCAGCCAGATTCGGCTGCGTAAGCCCCAGTAACTGCTCAATCCTGAGGTGTGATGTATCATTTTGCCGTTTTTAATCAAGATGATGGTCGGGGTAACGGCGATCTTCCAGTTGGTTGCTAATTGGTCGTCTGAATCGTTGGCTGTCGGGAATTGCAGTTGGTGTTCCTTCATGTAGGACTGAATCTCTGTATCGGAGCCGGAATGTACGGCGACACCGAGCGCAGGAATGCCGTTTTGATGTAGGCGGTCGATTGTCGGGGATGTGTATGAGCAGATATGGCACCATGTTCCCCAGAAATAGACGACAGCAATGCGCTCTTTGCTGAGTGTTTCAAGGGAAGTGCTGTTTCCATTGATAACATGGAGGGGTTCCGATGAGGCTTGCATCGGCTGATTGGGTTTGCGCCACCAGTCAACGGCTACGGAAATCAGAATAAAGAGAAGGAGGGCTTGGGTAAGGGATTTTAGATAAGGTAAGAGTCGTTTCATGTGGTGTCTGCATAAAGCAGGCTGAATATAAGGGAATCTGTATGTACTGCTACAAGGTTGGCTTGCGGTAATCATCTGCGGCTTGCCCGCCTTGCATCGGTATATTGGGTGTTCCTTTATAAACAGCCTGTTTGTATTTGAATCGTTGAAGAACGATATCAAAGTTCACAACGTGTTATGGTTATAGGTTTTAGCGTTTTTTAAACTTGCGTGTATAAATTGCCAAGATAATGACGGCAAATACGGTGGAAGCAATCCAGCCCGCCGGTTCTCCGACGTTATACCAACCTGCTTTTTGTCCGACAAAACCGGCCAGTGCGGAACCACCGATGCCTAACAGGGTAGTCATGATGAAGCCTAAGTTGTCTCTACCCGGATGCAGGAATTTTGCCAATACGCCAATTACAAAGCCAATGATGATGGTAGTAAGCCAACCCATATTGCTTATCTCCTTATGTGTGTTGTGAGGAAGGTGTGTGTGAAAATGCAGTATACAGTGTTGTTTTATCCCGCTGTGTCGTCTTTACATTTTATAGCACTGCTTCATATGGGGAGGGCGAGTAGCGGTATTGTTAGTCAGTATTGGATAATATTAAAAGGTTGTCTGAAATCTGTTTCAGACAACCTTTTGACTTGCTGGGGCAAATTCTGATTATTGGGCAGCTTCAGCGTTTTCAGGAACTTCTTCAGGAACTTCTGAGGCAGCTTCGCTTTCTTGTTCCAACATATTATCAGCAGATGAGTCTTGCTCAGGGAGGCTGTTGGCATCAAATTTTTCAGAAGGCATGTTGTTCATTGGTGCTTCATATGCAGGCTGTCCCAAATTGTGTTGCTGCATTACTGCGGCAGGAAAGCGTGTCATTATAAAAAATACTAGTGGGATCATGATAATGAGGCAAACCAGAGCAATCCACAAATAAGCTTGCATGAGGTGTTTGCGGTTTTTATTGCCGTCCCCAAATGCCCAGACAAATATCATGATAGGGTTTACTATAGGAATAGCGAGTATCAGGAGTGTGATGATCCAATCCTTGACGGTCATGACTGCAGTGTCATTGGGTACATTAGGGTGTGGAGTGTTATTTTGATCCATGAATAAACTACCTAGATGAAAGTGAATGAATAGGTCGGCAGCGGGCGGTTTTATAGTGGATTAACTTTAAACCAGTACGGCGCTGCCTCGCCTTTCCGTACTATCTGGATTTTGGGGAATTTTGCAAAGGTCTCTATCTGTACTATCTGCGGCTTCGTCGGCTTGTCCTGATTTAAATTTAATCCACTATATTTTATCCCAGCTGCAAGGACGGGAATGTTATCTTTCATTCCGTTTTCATGCAAGTGGACGGGTTGTGGGATAAGGTATCGAGGTGGGATGTATTGGATTTTGGGTAATATGTGAATAAATTTTAACAGGACGGCGTTGCTTTACCATGTTCTATTAAATTCAATGCACTATGGGTGAGAAACTCAGGAATGAGTTGATGAGATTGGGTGAGATGTGGGTTGGTACTACAAAAGGAAATTTAATGTAAAGGTCATCTGAAAATAGGTTTTCAGACGACCTTTAGAGTGGTGAACTATTCGGCGGCGGGTTTTACCGTGCTGCGGACATCGCCGCTTTTTTCTTTATGTTTCAGCACCGCGCGGTCGAGCTTGTCCATCAGAACATCAATGGCGGCGTACATATCTTGTTCAACGGCCTCGACGTGGAGATCTTTGCCCGCCAAATGGATGTCTGCTTCAGCCTGTTGATTGAGTTTTTCCACGGAAAGGGTAATGGTAACGGAAATGGCGTTGGCTGCGTGGCGGTTGATGCGTTCCAATTTTTCGGAAACGTAGTTTTTGATGGCCTCGGTAACGTCGAAATTCAGACCGGTGATTTTCAGATTCATAATACAGCTCCTTCGGTGGGGTTCAGTCCGTCAGAAACGGAACGGGAAAACTGCGGTTTAAAACTGTCATTCGGTAAGTTTGCGTTTGTGTGCCGGCGGGATGTCGAGCGATTCCCTGTATTTGGTGACGGTGCGGCGGGCGATGTCTATGCCCTGTTGTTTGAGGAGGCGGACAAGGGTTTCGTCGGAATGGGGCTTGCTGCTGTCTTCGTTTTCGATAATCTGCCCCAAAACGGCTTTGATCGCGCCTTGGCTTAAGCCTTCTTTGTCGCCTTCGGAATTGACTGCCTGTGTGAAGAAATAGCGTAACGCAAATAGTCCGCGCGGGCAAGACAAATATTTCTGGTTGGCGGCGCGCGAAATGGTACTTTCGGCAAGCCCCAATTCGGCGGCTGCGTCTTTCATGAGCATGGGTGCGAGTCCGATTTCGCCGAAGATGAAGAAGTCTTCCTGATTTTTGACGATGTGTTCGGCAAGGCGGATGACGGTGCTTTTGCGCAGTTCGAGAGAGTCGATGCGCTGCTTGGCTTCGTTGATTTTTTCTTTCCACTCGGGTGCGCCGTCTTCTGCGGATTTCATGAGTTCGCAGTATTCGCGGTTGAGTTGCAGCTTGGGCCAGGCGGCTTCGTTGCCGATGACTTTCCAGCCGTCTTTGCCTTCTTTGACCCAAACGTCTGGCTGGATGTAGGCTGTCGGTTCGGAGGAGGCGAAACCGTAGGCGGGGTAGGGGTTGAGCGTGGCGATGATGTCGAGCGCGGCTTCTATGGTTTCGCTGTCGATTTCGGGAAAGAGTTTGCGGAAGCGGATGATGTTTTGTTTGCGGTTTTTGCCTAAGTCGTGCAGCGAGCTTTGGATAAGGTGGGCGGCAGCTTGACGCGCGGGGCTGGCGGGCAGGCGCATGAGTTGGAGCATCAGGGATTCGGTCAGGTCGGCAGCGGCAACGCCCGGCGGGTCGAAGGTCTGCAAAAGGTCGAGGGCGTTTTGCAGCTCATCTTCGTCCAGCATCCATTCCAAGGGTGTGTTGTCGATAACGTCTTGAATGCTGTCGGTGAAATAGCCCTGGTCGTCAAGGAAGTCGATAAGGATGTGGACGTAGGCGGCTTCTTTGTCGGAAAGGGGGTGTTCGCACACTTGGGCGTGCAGGTATTGGTTGAAATCTTCTTCTTTGGCGATGTTGAGCCACGCATCTTCGGCATCGTCGCCGCCGAGGTGGTTGCTGCGCGGCATGGTTGTACCGTGATTGAACTCTGCGTCGGCAAATTCGTCGGCTTCGGGACGTTCGAGCAGGGGATTGTCCTGCAACCAGTCTTCGACCTCGCGTTCAAGTTCGATACCGGACATTTGCAGGATGCGCAGGGATTGTTGCAGACGTTGGTTGAGTTGTTGGGTCTGCCTGAGTTTGAGGCCGAGTAAGGTCATGGTGCAATGTATGTTAATTAGTTTTATGGTGGATTGGGCTTGAAGCGGTGCGGCTTGGCATACATTACGCTGTCAACTGCTTCTTGTTCATCCACTATGTGATTTCAGACGACGTTTGGTTTGGTAAGGAGGCGAAGAAGGGTCGTCTGAACGGATTTTGTGGTGTGTTTATAGGCGTTTGGTCAACGCTTTTTATTTTTTATCCTAGATATGTATTTCAACATTTTGCCTTGCTGCCGTCAACCGACTAAGGGTATTTGAGAGATGGTATTCGGGGAGTGATTTTTTGAACTGAAAATCCGGATGCTGGAGAATTTTAAAAAATTTTAAATAAATCAGATCGTTGGGGTTGTTTTGAAATGAAGTTGTTTGAGTAGTATGTGTTTCATTACACAGAGTGCCGCGTCTTGTCCGGCGTGTCATTTGCGGTAAAAGGGATGCAGACTTTGAATGATGTCAGGTCATGAAACGGCATAAAGGTCGTCTGAAATCCTGTTCTCTAAAGCTTTGGGCTTTGTTGAACCTGAATTTTCAGACGACCTTCATTCATTTACTGCTTATTTATTGTTCGGATGGGATTCCATCGGAGCAGACAAAGGCAGTTCGGGTACGGTGCGGGCAGATTCGGAAACGCTGCCGGACAGTGTTTTCAGGAAGGCAACGATGTTTTCGGTTTCTTCCGGAGTCAGGTCTTTACCCAGCTGCGCTTTACCCATGATGGTAACGGCTTTGTCCAATTCCCAAACGCTGCCGTTGTGGAAATATGGATAAGTTTTGGCGACGTTACGCAAGCCTGGGACGCGGAAGAAGAATTCGTCTTCGGCTTTTTTAGTTACGTCGGCACGACCTTTGTCTTGTTTCGGATCTTCAATGAATTTCCAGTACGGACCTTGAACCAAACCGAATTTTTGGAAAGTTGTGCCGCCGAGGTTGACACCGCTGTGGCAGGCGATACAGCCGCTGTCCATAAAGGCGCGCACGCCTTTGCGCTCTTGTTCGTTCAGAGCGTTGACGTTGCCTTTGAGGTAGTCATCCCATTTGGTCGGCGTCAGCAGGGTGCGTTCGAATGCGCCCAGGGCGGTGGTGATGTTTTTGAAGGAAACTGCGCCGTCTTCAGGGAAGGCGGTTTTAAACAGTTCTTGATATTCGGGGATTTTGGCAATTTTGGCAGCGGCTGCTTCTTGCGAGTCGTTTGCCATTTCCACAGGGTTGACCAACGGTCCGCCGGCTTGTTCTTCAACGTCGGCCGCGCGGCCGTCCCAGAACTGCATGCCGAGCAAGGCGGCGTTTAAAGCGGTCGGGGAGTTGCGTCCGCCAAACTGTCCTTTATGGCCTTGGCTGGTCGGCAAGTTGTCCACGCCTGCGGTGGCGAGGTTGTGGCAGGAGTTGCAGCTTACGGTGCTGCCTTTAGAGAGGCGCGGTTCATACCATAATTGATGGCCGAGTTTGACCTGTTCTTCAGTAAACGGGCGCAGTTTCTGCATTTCTTCGGCGCTTGGTAGTGGTTTGAAGATGCCTTGCGCACGTTTTAGCAACTCTTGGTCTTCAGGAGAAGCATTGCTTGTCAACGGCGGCTTGGGACGACGCTGCTGAGGCAGCCGAAGCAGCGTCAGGGGGCGTCTGAACGGCAGAGGCTTCGGTCGGTGCGGAAGCAGGTTTTTGTTCCTTGCTTTCCTGTCCGCCACAGGCGGCTAATGCGGATAAAACGGCAAGCGACAGGAGTAGTCGGGTGTTGCGGTAGTTCATGGCGTGTTCCTTTTTTGTAGTGGATATTATTATGAATAAGTACCGTTTCCGTTAATTGCCGTGATGGATGGCGGACGAAAATAGGGAGTGGTATTTCGCTTTATTTGCGTCCGTTTAATATGTCCGGCTTTTTTATTCGTGAAGTATAGACGGTAAGTACGGTTCGACCTTTGCGGTAAATCAACATCAATTTTTCAATAGCGATAGGCAATATATGCGATAGCCGCCTGCGCCTTCATGCGTTTTTCATGTTGAATAGGTCTCTATCGCTTGCGCTGCCAAGCCGATTGGTTTAAATTAAACGACAATTTACCGTTGGAAGACATACAATGAAAATCACCGTCATCGGCGCAGGTTCTTGGGGTACAGCCCTTGCCCTGCACTTTGCCAGCCACGGCAACGAACTCGCCCTTTGGACACGCAATCCCGAACAAGTCCGTACATTGCAGGCAGAACGTGAAAACAAACACGGCCTGCCCGGTTTCCCTTTTCCTGAATCTTTAAACATTTACGCTGATTTGGGTGATGCACTCAAAGACAGCGAACTCGTCCTTGTCGTAACTTCTGTCGCGGGTTTGAGAAGCAGCGCAGAACTCCTCAAACAACACAATGCCGACCACGTTCCCGTCCTCGCTGCCTGCAAAGGCTTTGAACAAGATACAGGGCTGTTGACCTTCCAAGTATTGAAAGAAGTATTGCCTGAGAACAAAAAAATCGGTGTACTGTCAGGTCCGAGCTTTGCTCAAGAACTCGCCAAACAACTGCCTTGCGCTGTGGTTGTCGCCTCAGAAAATCAGGAGTGGATCGAGGAATTGGTGCCGCAACTCAACACCAACGTAATGCGTCTCTACGGTAGTACGGACGTGATCGGCGTGGCAGTCGGCGGGGCTGTCAAAAATGTGATGGCAATTGCTACCGGCCTTTCCGACGGTCTCGAATACGGACTCAATGCGCGTGCGGCACTGGTGACGCGCGGTCTCGCCGAGATTACCCGTCTTGCCATGGCTATGGGCGCGCAGCCTAAGACCATGATGGGGCTTGCCGGCATCGGCGACCTTATCCTGACCTGTACCGGCGCGCTTTCGCGCAACCGCCGTGTCGGTTTGGGTTTGGCAGAAGGAAAAGAACTGCATCAAGTGTTGGTGGAAATCGGCCATGTTTCCGAAGGTGTCAGCACCATCGAAGAAGTGTTTAACACTGCTGTGAAATACCAAATCGACATGCCCATCACCCAAACCCTGCTGCAACTCATCCGCAAGGAAATGACTCCGCAGCAAGTTGCAGAAAGACTCATGGAGCGCAGCGCGCGCTTTGAGTAAGACCGAACGGCAAAGGTCGTCTGAAAACATCAAACCAAAAGATTTCAGACGACCTCAAGATTTGGCAGCGATTGACATCCCTGCATCATCATCCTAATATCCTGACCGCCTGCCACCTCGCGGCAATACGGAAGCCTATACATGAATCAATCACTCGACACCTTGGAAGTCAGCGTTTACCAGCTGGCCCAAAAATTTGAAACCCTTGTTGGTGAAAACCGCCGCCTTAACGAAGAAATCGACCGCCTCAAGCTCGAGCATGAACAACAAAAGCGCGAACACGAAGCCGCCGTTGACGAATTGAGCGAAGCGCTGCTTGTACAAGTCGGCAAACTCAAAGAAGACCTTCAAGGCAAAATCGACAATCTTAATGCCGAAAAAGAACAATACCGCAGCGCGTTGGAACAGACTGCAGAAAAAATCCGCCAGCTCATTTCCCGTCTGCCGCAAGAAACACAATCATAAGGACACGCCATGAGTATCGAACAAGTCAGCCTCGACATCATGAATGTCAATTTCACCATCAACACGCCGAGCGAAGAAAAAGATACCCTGCTCCAAGCCGTTGATATGCTCAACAAAAAAAGTGCCGCCATCAAAGAGAGCGGACGCATTGTCGGCAGCGATAAAATCGCCATTATGACCGCGCTCAACGTCGTCCACGACCTCCTTAAAATCACACTCAAAGACGATTTGGCAATAGGCGAATTTGAGCGTAAAATAACTGACATGAACAACGCCTGCCAAAAAGCTTTGGCGCGGTTGGAGCAAAACTGATTTTTCTTTTTCCCTGCGGTGTCCGTGAAGGCATATATTCCTTTGAACCAATAAGTTCGCTTAAGGTTGCCGGGAGTTGCAGTGGGCGCGAGTGTCTATCCTTAGATGCACCCGAAGCTGCCCGAGGTGACCGCCTTGTCAACAAGGTTCAAGCGGATTCAGCCAAAACGGCTCTCGCGGGGATTCCCCATATCAAGCCATGCCCGATTGCGGCATGGCTTTCATTTATCATCGGCTTCGAAGTCGTCTGAAAACCAAGCATAAAATTAAAAAACACATCCCAATATTTTGAATCATCAGTAATGTTTTCCAGCTTAAAAACAACATCTCCCTATGCATAAAACCGCCATCATAGAAAAAACACTTTCAGACGACCCCAATCCGATTGACAAAAGCCAATCCCATCTTTAAAATTCACAACTTTCTATATCTATCTGGATTTCCACTATGAAAACCTTTTCAGCGAAACCCCACGAGGTGAAGCGCGAATGGTTCGTTATCGACGCCCAAGACAAAGTTCTGGGTCGCGTTGCGGCCGAAGTCGCACACCGTCTGCGTGGCAAGCACAAACCTGAATACACTCCCCACGTTGACACCGGCGACTACATCATCGTCATCAACGCGGACAAACTGCGTGTAACCGGTGCCAAATTCGAAGACAAAAAATACTTCCGTCACTCCGGTTTCCCCGGCGGTATCTACGAGCGTACTTTCCGCGAAATGCAAGAGCAATTCCCGGGTCGCGCTTTGGAACAAGCCGTAAAAGGCATGTTGCCTAAAGGTCCATTGGGTTACGCCATGATCAAAAAACTGAAAGTGTACGCTGGTGCAGAACACGCCCATGCCGCACAACAACCCAAAGTTTTGGAATTGAAATAAGGACACGACATGAACGGTAAATACTACTACGGCACAGGCCGCCGCAAAAGTTCAGTGGCTCGTGTATTCCTGACTAAAGGTACCGGCCAAATCATCGTAAACGGTCGTCCCGTTGACGAATTCTTCGCTCGCGAAACCAGCCGCATGGTTGTTCGCCAACCTTTGGTTTTGACTGAAAACGCTGAAGCGTTCGACATCAAAGTCAACGTTATCGGCGGCGGTGAAACCGGTCAATCCGGTGCTATCCGTCACGGCATTACCCGCGCCCTGATCGACTTCGACGCTGCGTTGAAACCTGCCTTGTCTCAAGCCGGTTTCGTGACTCGCGATGCCCGTGAAGTTGAACGTAAAAAACCAGGTCTGCGCAAAGCACGTCGCGCAAAACAATTCTCCAAACGTTAATTCGTTTTTGGAATCTCAAAAAGCCCTGCAATGCAGGGCTTTTTTTATTTGTTGCATCTCTTGAATTGCCTATGCATTTTTGAGACTGGTTGAAAGAGGGCGAACGGCTGAGAGATAGTAAGTTGAGACGGCAGGATTCGCGTTAAGTTTTTCTATTTCTTTAAATGTCGAAAATATGAAATTTCTTTTCGCATTCCCCATTGATACAATAAAGTTTTTTGCGGGGTCGTCTGAAAATGACGGATTTCTCAAAGGGGCTTGTGGCGGCGGTAGCTTCCAATTTATTGTTTTCCATGCTGTTTCTGTACGGAACTTGGATGCATCCGATGACCGGGACGGAAGTTTTCGCTTGGCGCATGGTTGCAATGTTGGCGGCCATATGCGTATTGATGGGCATGAGCGATGGCTGGAAGGCGGCAGGGCAGTTTGTTCGTGAAACGGGCAGGAATTGGAAACGTTGGTTTTTGATTATGTTGCCCACGCCTGTTTTCGCAAGTCAGCTTTGGCTGTTTGTATGGTCGCCGGTCAATGGCGAAGGCGTGAATGTGGCAATGGGCTATTTCCTGTTCCCATTGGCGATGCTGGCGTGCGGCAGGATTTGGTTTAAGGAAACGCTTAACCGTCTGCAAACGGTAGCGGTCGTATCGGCATGTTTGGGCGTGGTATGGGAGTTGGTACGATCCGGCGCATTTTCATGGGCGACGGTATGGGTATTCGGGACGTACCCCATCTATTATTTGGTGCGCCGCAAACTGGGCGTGCCGGCATTGATAGGGCTGACGTTTGATTTGCTCGTGATTGCGCCTTGTGCCTTGTTTTATATTCTGACGCAAACCGATACCATTAATTTGATTGCGTCGACCCCAAAACTTATCGGCTTTATCGTTCTGCTGGGTATCAATAGCGCGGTCGCCATGCATTTGAATTTAAAAGCAAGCCAATTATTACCCATTGCCGTATTCGGTATGTTGAGCTATTTGGAACCGGTCTTGCTGTTTATCATTTCGATTGCGTGGCTGGGCGAACCTTTGGAGAGCGGGGCATTAATCAGCTATGGATTTATCTGGTTGGGGTTGAGTCTGATGATGGTAAACGGATGGCTGGCAATGAAGAGAAAGGTCGTCTGAAACATCTTTTCAGACGACCTTTGCCGTTTCCATTAAAATACCGTATTCCCATTTTTCAGACGGCCTCTTCCCATGTTTCCCGACCAATCCGCCCCCAATCTGCTGCAAGGCTTGAACCCCGAACAACTTTCCGCCGTAACCTGGCCGCCGCAATCCGCCCTTGTGCTGGCGGGCGCGGGTAGCGGCAAAACGCGAGTGCTGACCACGCGCATCGCATGGCTGCTGCAAACCGGTCAGGCAAGCGTACACAGCATTATGGCGGTAACGTTTACCAACAAAGCCGCCAAAGAAATGCAAACCCGACTCGGCGCGATGATTCCCATCAACGTCCGCGCCATGTGGCTCGGCACGTTCCACGGTCTCTGCCACCGCTTTTTACGCCTGCACCACCGCGACGCTGGTTTGCCCTCTTCCTTTCAAATCCTCGACAGCGGCGACCAGCTTTCCCTCATCAAACGCCTGCTCAAAAGCCTCAACATCGCCGAAGAAATCATCGCCCCTCGTTCGCTGCAAGGCTTTATCAACGCGCAAAAAGAAGCCGGTTTGCGCGCTTCCGTGTTGAGCGCGCCCGACCCGCATACAAGCCGCATGATTGAGTGCTACGCCGAATACGACAAAATCTGCCAACGCGAAGGCGTGGTCGATTTCGCCGAACTCATGCTCCGCAGCTACGAAATGCTGCAAAGCAACGAAATCCTGCGCCAGCACTACCAAAACCGCTTCAACCACATTCTGGTCGACGAATTCCAAGACACCAACAAACTGCAATACGCGTGGCTCAAACTCATGGCGGGCGGCAACGCGGCAGTCTTTGCCGTCGGCGACGACGACCAAAGCATCTACCGGTTCCGCGGCGCACACGTCGGCAACATGACCGCGCTGATGGAAGAATTCCACATCGACGCCCCCGTCAAACTCGAACAAAACTACCGCTCCGTCGGCAATATCCTTGCCGCCGCCAATGCCGTGATTGAAAACAACGACGAACGCCTCGGCAAAAACCTGCGCACCGACGCCGAAGCAGGCGACAAAATCCGTTACTACTCCGCCTTTACCGACCTCGAAGAAGCCCAATTCATCGTGGACGAAACCAAAGCCCTCGAACGCGAAGGCTGGGATTTGGACGAAATCGCCGTCCTCTACCGCAGCAACGCCCAATCCCGCGTTATCGAACAAAGCCTGTTCCGCAGCGGCATCCCCTACAAAATCTACGGCGGCCTGCGCTTTTACGAACGCCAAGAAATCAAACACGCGCTCGCCTACCTGCGCCTTGCCGTCAATCCCGACGACGACAACGCCCTCTTGCGAGTCATCAACTTCCCGCCGCGCGGCATCGGCGCGCGCACCATCGAAAACCTTCAGACGGCCTCAAACGAACAAGGCATCACCCTCTGGCAGGCAGCCTGCAATGCCGGCGCAAAAGCCGCCAAAATCGCCGCCTTCGTCCGCCTGATTGAAGCCCTGCGCAACCAAGTCGGACAACTGCCCCTGCCCGAAATCATCGTCGGCATCCTCAAAGACAGCGGCCTGACCGAACACTACCGAACCCAAAAAGGCGACAACCAAGACCGCCTCGACAACCTCGACGAACTCGTCAACGCCGCCATCGAGTTCAAACCCGAAGACAGCAACTTCGAAATCCTGCCCGACAACATTTCAGACGACCCCGCCTTCCCCATCCTCGCCTTCCTAAGCAACGCCGCCCTCGAATCCGGCGAAAACCAAGCAGGCGCGGGCGAAAAAGCCGTCCAACTCATGACCGTCCACGCCGCCAAAGGCTTGGAATTTAACGCCGTCTTCCTCACCGGCATGGAAGAAGGCCGCTTCCCCAGCGAAATGAGCCTTGCCGAACGCGGCGGCCTCGAAGAAGAACGCCGCCTCATGTACGTCGCCATCACCCGCGCCCGCAAACGCCTCTACATCACCATGGCGCAGCAAAGAATGCTGCACGGACAAACCCAATTCGGCATCGTCTCCCGCTTCGTCGAAGAAATCCCGCCCGAAGTGCTGCACTACCTGACCGTCAAAAAGGCCGCCTACGACAGCTACGGCAGCCCGCGTCCAACCGCCGCGCCCAAAGACAAAATCATCGACGACTACAAACAGCCCCAAACCTACGCAGGCTTCCGCATCGGACAAAACGTCCGCCACGCCAAATTCGGCACCGGCGTCGTCATCGATGCCGTGGACAAAGGCGAATCCGCCCGCCTGACCATCAATTTCGGCAAACAAGGCGTGAAAGAGCTGGACACCAAGTTTGCGAAACTGGAAGAGATGTAAAAGGGAGATGGCAGGGGTCGTCTGAAACCCGTAGCGTGAGCTTTGCCCAGGAATCAAACTCAAAATTTCAGACGACCTCTTT